>JBOHCO010000413.1:0-2086 GCA_050698895.1 Streptosporangiaceae bacterium | reverse complement strand
CTGGGGCAGGGGCTCAGCGCCGCGTTGCGGCAAGGGCTGGGCGCCGCGCTGGGGGAGCGGGTCGCCGCCGCGCTGCGGGAGCGGCTGGGCGCCGCGCTGCGGCAGGGGCACGGGTCCGCGCGGCGGGAGCGGCGGCTCGCCCAGATCGTCGGCCGGCGGCGTCGCGCGCTGCGGCTTCTCGAACAGACTGCCTCCGCCGGAGCCAGGCGCGGAGCCTCCGAGCGCCGGGGGCTTGCGCCGGGGCAGGGGCTCTTGCGCCGACGACTCCCGCCAGGTCGGCCGCTCCGTGTCCGGGCTCTGCTCAGTCACGCTGACGTATCGTAATCGCTGGTGACATGTATTGTTGGCCTTCTGCGATCTTCGCGCCTTAAATGCGACTGCCACCGTTTCGTGTCGTGCTACTCGGTCCGCAGCATGCTCCGGTAGACGGCGACAAGCGCGCTCTTCTGTTCAGCGCTGAGCCTATCCTCTGCCTGGATCGCTTCCTCCACCGTTGCGGTGCGCTGAGCGCCAGTATCGCCCGCCCGGTCCTGCCGGATCAATCCCGCCTGCGCGAGCAACGTCTCGGCGGAGACGTTGAGGGCATCGGAAATCAGCCGGATGACCCGGACCGACGGCTGGTGCAGGCCGCGTTCGATCTGGCTCAGGTAGGGGTTGGAGATCCTGGTCCGCTCGGCTAGCTGGCGCAGGGAGAGGTTCGCGAGCTTGCGCTTGCTGCGGATGAAGGCGCCAAGCGTCTCCATCTGGCTGTCTCGCGACTCGGTCATGGTTACCTTCCTGCTCCCGCCCCGGCTCCACCGATCGTGGAGGAGACCCATAAGTAACACGAGGCTGTTACCGGTGGGACATCCACGAGGCTGCCCCGCCCGCTGGGGTGACGAATCACACATATGGGGCGGGGGTCCTGACGGGGTCGGCCGGCTCGCCGGGAGCTGGCCGACCCGCGCCAGGTGGCCGGGCTAGTCCTCGGAGTCGCTCGGCTTGGGCGAGCTGGGCTTCGCGGAGCTGGGCTTCGCGGAGCTGGGCTTGGGGCCGGCGGGCTTGGTGGTGCGGGCCCTGGGGGCGGCCTTGGCCGTGTCCGTCTTGGCTGTGTCCGCCGTGGCCGTGTCCGCCGTGGCCGGGCTGGCCTTGGCGGTGCTGGCCTTGGCGGTGCTGGCCTTGGTCGTGCTGGGCTTGGTCGTGCTGGGCTTGGATGCCGGGCCCTTGGCCGTGGCTGACTTCGGCTTGTCCGCCTTGGCGGCGCTGGCCTCGGGTGCACTCGCCTCGGCGGCGGCGCCGGGCTGGCTGGCCTCGGCCGTGGCGGTGCCGCTCGGTGCGGCGGCCGGGGCCGAGGTGGTCTCCGCGGCCGGCTCGCCGGCGCCGTCCCGGGTGGCCGGGGCGATCGTGTGGCCGGAACCGCGGGCCGGCGGAATGGCCGGGATGACGGACCTGAGCGTCTGCGCGGCCTGGCTGACCCGGGCGGCTCCCTGGGCCAGCAGCGGGCCGGCGGCCTGGGTGACGCGGGTGGCACTCTGGGTGACCTGCTCGGGGAGCTTGTGCTCGGCGGCGAAGGCCTGGGCCGCCTGGGTGACCCGGGTGGCGCTCTCGGTGACCTGGTCCGGAAGCTTGCGCTGGGCAGCCAGGGTCTCAGCGGAGTGGATCACGCGGGCCGCGCCCTGGGCGAGCAGCGGGCCGGCGGTCTGGGTGACCTGCTCGGAGATCTTGCGCTGGGTCGCGAGCACCTGGCCGGCGAACTCCCCGGCGCCGGACCGGAGCTCGCTGCGGCTCGGCAGCTTGGGGGTCGGCAGCTTCGGGGTCGGGAGCCTGGACAGGTCGGGCGCGGGCAGCTTGGGGGTGGGCAGCTTGGACAGGTCCGGGCTCGGCAGCTTGATCGTGGGCAGCCGCGAGCGCAGTGCCTCCGCGTGCGGGCTCAGGGTCCGGACCAGCTCGGTGACGGCCTCCTGGCCCTTGCGGACCTGGGCCTGCGCCTTGCGCGCCTGCTCCTGGGCCTGGCGCGCCGCGGCCTGCCCGCGGCGGGCGGCCCCGACGAGCTGCTCCTGAAGTTCCTGCCCGACGGCTCGGGTGTCGATCATGGGTACTCCTCCTC
>JBOHCO010000412.1:0-3024 GCA_050698895.1 Streptosporangiaceae bacterium | reverse complement strand
GGGCCGCATCCTCCAGCGGCAGCGGCTGGTCGGAAGCGGGGCGCGACGAGGCGGGCGGGGCTAGCGCCGGGCCCAGGGCCGGGGCCAGGACCTGGCCGGCCGCGCGGACCACGGCCTCGCGGAGCGTGTCGCCGATCAGCCGAGCCGCGTAGGAGAGCAGGCCCTTGCGCTCGGCGTCGTCCTCCTGGCCGGCGGCGGCCGAGAGCTCGGCGGCCAGCTTGGTGACGAAGCTGTCAGGGGTCGGCCACTGGCCGACAGCGCTGCGTGCCTGGGGGGTAACCTTCAGCACATACCAGAACGTCGGGTCCCCGCCCGTCGTGGTCTTGCGGAAGTCGAGGAAGACGGGGTCGAGCGCCTCCAGCGCCCGCGCCACCGTTGCGGCCTCGAGGCCGGTGCGCGCGGCGATGTCACTGACCGTGACCATATAGCTCTCTTCGAGCAGGCTCACGGTCGCGTCCAGCACCGGTAGCTCACGGGTTACCCAGGTGTCTTGCACTGCTACTGCCTAACCGAAGCCCGGCGGCCGGCTGACCGGCTCCAGTGGGCTTCTGCGATTGTCGGCTCCGGCTCCGCGCGAGCGCAGAGCCGAAGTTCCTGGCGAAATAGGAGACTAGCCGCCGAGAGCGATAAGCACCGCCTTACTGGCCTTGATCCGGCTCAGTGCCGGGTTCCGTGACGCCGTGGCCTGGCCAGCCCGCCAGGGTCGCTAAGCTGTGCCAACTTGATGCCGGCCCGGCGGGCCACCACCGAGAAGACCAAAGAGGATCAACATGAGTGACGTCACTGGCCTGGAGCGCACGCTGGTGCTGCTCAAGCCTGACGCCGTAGCACGGGGCCTGGTCGGACACGTGTTCACCCGCTTCGAGAACACCCTACTGAAGGTTATTGCCGCCAAGATGGTGTGGATGGACGCCGATCTGACCCGGCGTCACTACTTTGACCTTGAGGACCGGTTCGGTCCCGATGTCTACAACGCGATGGCCAGCTTCATGCAGACCGGCCCGGTCATTGCGATCATCCTCGAGGGCGTGGACGCCATCGCGACCACGCGGAAGATCGTGGGCGCGACGTACCCGGATCAGGCCGTCCCCGGCACGATCCGCGGCGACTTCGCGCATATGAGCCGGTCTTACGCGAACAGTCACAAGGTGGCCGTGGCCAACCTGGTGCATGCCTCGGGCAACGCCGAGGAGGCGGCGCGGGAGGTCGACGTCTGGTTCGCCAAGGACGAGATCCACGAGTACCGCAGCGCCGCCGAGCAGTACGTCCGCTAGCAGCGCACAACGCAGAAGATATGCCCGGGGCTGATCGGATACGCCCCGGGGCGTCGGCGGCCGATCTGGCCAAGCCTGAATCTTAACTGGCCGTGACCTGAACCGGCCCACCATGAGCACCCGTTCCTGCAAGTGCGGCCCGGCGTCTCGCCGGGCGTCGGCTGGGGGCCCGGGGCGCGGTATGCCTCCGTGACCGAGTGCCGCAGCTGAGCGGCTCTCGAATGGAGCATCGCATGAAGGCTCTGCAACGTATTGCCATGGCGACCGCGGCGGCTGGCGTGGCCGCCCTGGCGCTCGTACCCGCGGCGCAGGCCGGGGCGGCTGCGCATCACTCGTCCTTTATCGGGCGCTTCCACCGGATCAGCACGATTGCCTCGACGGTGCCGCACAACGGTGACGTCAACCCGTACGGCATCGCGGTGATCCGGCATAGCCACGGCCGACTCCGTGCCGGGCACATCCTGATCAGCAACTTCAACAACAAGGCCAACCTCCAGGGCACCGGCACCACGATTGTGCAGATCAGTCCGCGCGGCCACCGGACGCTGTTCGCCAAGATCAACGCGAGCACGCTGCCCGGACCGTGCCCTGGCGGAGTGGGCCTGACTACGGCACTGGCCGTCCTGCGCGGGGGCTGGGTGGTGGTCGGCAGCACGCCGTCCAGTAACGGCATGGCCGCGACGGCTAAGGCCGGCTGCCTGATCGTCCTGAACAACCGGGGCCACGTGGTCGAGACGATCGCGGGCCACGGCATCAACGGGCCCTGGGACGCGACCTCGCTGAATGAGGGCAACCAGGCGGCCCTGTTCGTCACCAACGTGCTCAACGGCACGGTGGCGGCCAAGGGCAAGGTCGTGCACCGCGGCACCGTGCTGCGGCTTCAGCTGCGGGTGTTCAGCCACATGCCGCCGCAGCTGCTGTCGGTCACCAAGATCGGCTCCGGGTTCCCGCAGCAGACCAATTCCGCGGCGTTCATTCTCGGGGCGACCGGGGTCGGCCTCAGCCGGACCGGCGCGCTGTACGTGGCCTCGACCCAGAACAACCAGATCCGGGTCATCCGCAACGCGGTGACCAGGTCGAGCACCGCGGGCCGGGGCATGCTGCTCACCGCGGGCGGCAAGCTGAACAACCCGCTGGGGCTGGCCGTGTCCCCGCGGGGCAGTGTGCTGACGGTGAACGACGACAACGGGCTCATCGTGGAGACCGCGCGGGGCGGGGTGCAGATCGCCTCCAGGCTGCTGGACAACTCGGGCAGCCCGAAGGGCGCGGGCGCGCTGTTCGGCCTGGCCGTCCGGCCGGGCGGGCGCGGCGTCTACTACGTGGACGACGCCGTCAACACGCTGCGGCTGCTGCACTAGCCAGGGTGATGGGGCCAGCCGGGGGCTACTCCCCGGCTGGCCTCAGCCAGCGGGCCAGCCAGGCGAACTCCTCGGCCAGCACGTGCAGGACCGACTCGCGGGCCACGTAGCCGTGGCTCTCGTAGGGCAGGATCACCAGCCGCGCCGTGCCGCCGTTGCCCTGCACGGCCTGGAACAGCCGCTCGGACTGGATCGGGAACGTGCCGGAGTTGCTGTCCAGCGCCCCGTGGATGAGCAGCAGCGGGGTGGTGATCCGATCCGCGTGCCGGAATGGTGACATCCGGTCGTAGACCTCGGGGACCTCCCAGAAGCTGCGCCGCTCGGCCTGGAAGCCGAACGGCGTCAGCGACCGGTTGTAGGCGCCGCTGCGGGCGATCCCGGCCGCGAACAGG
>JBOHCO010000411.1:0-3358 GCA_050698895.1 Streptosporangiaceae bacterium | reverse complement strand
GCCGCCACGGGCCGGACCGCCAACACGACCCGGACCGCCACCGCGGCCAGCCCCGCGTCGGCCAGCGAGCGCCGGGTCTGCCCGGCGCCGCGGCCGGGCTGGGCCGAGTGCGAGGCCGTCTACCAGCTCGCTCGGGGCGCGGGCCAGGACGCCCCGGCCTTCGCCGCGTCCGCGACGCCAGCCGGCGGGTTCGGGCCGACCTCGCTGCGCGAGGCCTACAACCTCACCCACGACTCCCTGGTCCGGGGCCGGCACGAGACCGTGGCCATCGTCGACGCCTACCGGGACCCCGACGCCGCCATTGACCTGGCCACCTACCGGAGCCACTTCAAGCTGGGCCAGTGCGGGACCACGTCCGGGTGCCTGCGCATCGTGAACCAGAAGGGCCGGACCAGCCCGCTGCCCAAGGCCAGCGCGGACTGGGCCGTGGAGCAGTCGCTCGACCTGGACATGGTCTCCGCGATCTGCCCGCACTGCCACATCCTGCTGGTCGAGGCCAGCAGCTCCTCCAACACGAGCCTGGGCAAGGCCGAGGACTCCGCCGCGCGCCTGGGCGCCCGGTTCGTGTCCAACAGCTGGAGCAGCACCGAGGAGCCGGGCCAGTCGGCCGACAACCACTACTTCAACCACCCCGGTGACGCCATCGTGGTCGCCTCGGGTGACAGCGGCTACGGCACCAGCTACCCGGGCGACCTGCAGTACGTGACCTCCGTGGGCGGCACCGCCCTGATCCACCGGCGGTCCGGCACCCGGGCCTGGACCGAGACCGCCTGGGGCAGCGCCAGCAAGGGCGCCGAGGGCACCGGCTCGGGCTGCTCGTCCCGGACGGCCAAGCCGTCCTGGCAGCGCGCGGCGGTGGACATCGGCACCGGCGGCTGCGCCGACCGGACCGAGAACGACGTGTCCGCCGTGGCCGACCCGGCGACGGGCGTGGCCGTCTACGACACCTACAAGACCCGCGGCACCTGGGCCCTGGTCGGCGGGACCAGCGCGGCGACCCCGATCGTCGCGGCCACCTACGCGCTGGCCGGCGACCCCGCGCCGCGCAGCTACCCCGCCTCGTACCTGTACCAGCACCCCGGTCACTTCCACGACGTGGTCGCCGGCACGGACGGGGCGTGCCCGGCGGCCAGCAGCTACCTGTGCCAGGCCAGGAAGGGCTATGACGGCCCGACCGGCCTCGGCACGCCGCTGGGGGTCACCGGCTTCTCCGCGTCGGGCACCGACCCGGTCACGCTGCTCGACCCCGGCGCGAAGCGCCCGGCGCACGGCGCGTACAGCCTGACGCTCACCGGGCTGGACACCAGGGCCGGGGCCAGGTCACTGACCTACGCGGCGACCGGCCTGCCGGCCGGCCTGTCGCTGCGGTCGGCGCCCGGCTCGACCAACGCCACGCTGACCGGCACGCTGGCGGCCAGCATCGCCGTGGGCACGACCTACCACGTGGTGCTCACGGCCACCGACCGCAAGACGGGCTCCAGCGCGACGACCCGCTTCACCATCAACGTGACCTGACCCGGGTCACCTCACCCTCGGGCGCCCCGCGGCGTCCCCGCGCCGCCCCCACACGCGCCCCCGGCTAGCTGTGGCGGCAGCCGGGGACGCCGTAGAAGCCGGGGCCGGCCAGGCCGGGGCCGGTGATCTGCGGCCGGCTGGCGCCGCCGCCGGTCGCGTAGGCGGTGTCGAACCACTGGCGGAAGAACTGGCCCAGCCGGGCCTGGCAGCCCGCGCTCGGGTCGGGCAGCCAGGCCCGGAAGGCCGCCTCCAGCTCCGGCTCGGTGATGCTGGCGCCGCCGTACTGGCGCTGGATGTGCTCCAGGGCCCGGGTGAAGTTGCCGTGGCCCAGGATCTGCCGCAGCGCGACATAAGTAGCGCCCGGCCGGGCGTAGGTCGGATCCTCGTCGAACAGGCTGTACGGCGTCGGGTTGGACGGCGCCAGCGTCCAGAAGCCGCCGCCCGAGCCGTAGACGCTCTTGAACTGCCTGGCCAGGCTGGCCTGGAACGCGGCCTGGCCCTTGGCCGAGTAGGGGCCGCCGGCGGCCGTCTCGGCCCGGCGCGCGGCGTACAGGTACTCGGCCAGCGTGGCCAGGCCTTCCTTGTAGAAGGTCATGGTGTAGCCGCCCTCGGTCACGTTGTCGCCCCACCACTGGTGCATGTTCTCGTGGTAAAGCGTGTCCGTGTCGATCACCCCGCCGGAGAAGGTGATCATCGTCTCCATCTCCTCCTCGAAGGAGGCCTGCGGGATGCCGATGATCACGCCGTCGGAGCTGAACGGGAAGCTGCCGCTGAACTGGCTCTCGAACTCGGTGATGTTCTGCTGCAGGCTCATGATGGCGCGGTTCTTGGCCTGCTGCTTGGCGCTGATCCCGGTGTCCTGCGCCTGGTAGAAGCGGGTGCCGTTGTCGGCGGTGCGCTCGGTCAGCCGGTACCGCCCGACGCTGTCCTCGACCAGGTAGCTGGCCACCGGCGAGCGCATGTGCCAGTGCCAGGTCACCGAGCCGTGCGGGAACTCGCCGCCGGGTCCGTGCGAGGTCCTGGACACCAGGATGCCGTTGGCCACCCCGGTCAGTCCGGCACCCACGGTGTCGTAGAAGTCGTAGGTCGGCTTGGCCGCCGGGTAGTCGTTCAGCGGCATCCAGTCCTCGCTGCCCACCGGCTCGGTGGTGACGAAGCCGCCATCGGGGGAGCGGAACCAGCCCTCGGTGGTGCCGTCACCGTCGTTGTGCACGCCGGGCCGGCCGGTGTAGCTGACCGAGACGGTGAACACCGAGCCGTCCGGGATCACGCCGCGGGGCGTGATGACCAGCTTGTTGGCCGGGCACGGGGTGCCGTTCCTGGAGTCCTGGCGGGCCGGGTTGGTGGAGGTCAGCTCGGGTGAGCAGGCCGGCGGCAGGGGATTGTGGTGCGGGCCGCCGACCGGGTTGAGCTGCGAGGCCTGATGGGCCAGCGGGTTGGGGTCGTTCTGGCCGTGCGGGTCGCCGGCGTAAGTGGGCTGGACGAACCGGAAGGCGGCGGGGTGGCCGTCGACGGTGACCGAGCGCACGCTCATGGCCGGCCCCGCCGTCTTGCTCACCGACCGGCGCTCGAAGTCCAGGCTGAAGCTGGTCAGGCACTGCGTCGCGCGATCGGTCAGCACGACGTGGTTGCCGGGCAGGAAGCGGTTGCCGGCGGCGTCGTAGACCAGGTGCACGGCGGTGTGCACGCTGGTGTAGCCGCCGTTGCCGGTGTCGGGGTACATGCGCGAGCCGGGCTGGGCCAGCGTGCGCGCGCCCGCCGAGCAACGGGCCGCCCCCCGCGCCTGGCCGGCCCCCTGCGCCTGGCCGGCCCCCCGCGCCTGGTCGGCCAGCCGGGCCTGGCC
>JBOHCO010000410.1:0-1624 GCA_050698895.1 Streptosporangiaceae bacterium | reverse complement strand
CCAGAGAAGTCGCCAGAGCAGTCGCCAGAGCAGTCACCCCAGCTAGTGCCCAGGTCGGCTCCGTCGCCCAGAGTCATTTCGGGCGAGTCGGTGAATGTCCGTAGCCGGGTGCTGAACCAGGCCGGGCCTGGCTCCGTGTTTACGGGTGGACCTGCCGATGGGGCACGACCAGCGGCGGATTCTGGCTCGCCGGGCTGTGCCAGGAACAAATGGCCCCGTTCCATGGCATAGCCCGGCGATGCATTTCCGGCCCTCTGCCGCCCAGCATCCGGTCTGCCCGCCCTGGTGCCGTCCCGTACCCGGCGACGACCCTGACCCCCGTCCGGCCCGGTCTGGCCATCACCTGGCCGGGCCAACGACGCCCGCGACACGCCGGTAGCGCTTTCTACGTCAATCTAGGGTCAGTGCTAGATCGGGTCATAGGCTCCTATGGCGTGGACCCCGTGAGAAACCCCTACGCACCGGGCGCGGGCCAGCGGCCGCCCGAGCTGGCCGGACGCGACCATGAGATCGCCCAGTTCGAGGTCGTCCTGGAGCGGATCGCGCGCGGCCGCCCGGAGCGCAGCATGGTGCTGACCGGGCTGCGGGGCGTCGGCAAGACGGTGCTGCTCAACACCTTCCGCTCGATGGCGATGCAGCGCCTGTGGGGCACGGGCAAGATCGAGGCCCGGCCCGAGCAGTCGATCCGGCGGCCGGTGGCCGGCGCGCTGCACATGGCGGTGCGCGAGCTGGCTCCGCGGCACCGGGCGCCGGACCGGATCGACCATTTCCTGGGCGTGCTCAAGTCCTTCGCCGCGCGGGATGGGCGGGGGGTGAAGGGCTCGCCGGTGACCCAGCTCGGGATCGACGTCCCGGCGGTCCGGGGCCGGGCCGACTCGGGCGACCTGGAGATCGACCTGACCGAGTTGCTGACCGACGCCGCTTCGGTGGCGGCCGACCTGGGCGTGGGCATCGCCCTGTTCATCGACGAGATGCAGGACGTGCCCGGGCCGGACATCTCGGCGCTGTGCGCCTCCTGCCACGAGCTGTCCCAGAACAACGGCCCGCTGATCGTGGTCGGCGCCGGCCTGCCGCACCTGCCGTCGGTGCTGTCGGCCAGCAAGAGCTACTCCGAGCGGCTGTTCCGCTACGTCTCCATCGACCGGCTGGACCGGGAATCGGCCGACGTGGCGGTGCTGGCCCCGGCCCGCCGGGAGGGCGCGGACTTCGAGCCGGACGCCCTGGACGCCCTCTATGCGGCGGCCGATGGCTACCCGTACTTCGTTCAGGCCTACGGCAAGGTGACCTGGGATGTCGCGGCGGCCAGCCCGGTCACGGCGCGCGACGTGGGGGTGGCCGGGCCGGTGGCGGCCGGCGAGCTGGCGGTCGGCTTCTTCGGCAGCCGGTACGAGCGGGCCACGCCGGCCGAGCGGGAGTACATGCGGGCCATGGCGACGCTGGGCGATGACCCGGTGCCGACCGCCCAGGTGGCCGAGGAACTGGGGCGCAAGCCGTCAAGCGTGTCCCCGGCCAGGGACAGCCTGATCAAGAAGGGGCTGATCTACAGCTCGGAGCGCGGGCTGATCGCGTTCACGGTCCCGCACTTCGGCCGTTTCCTGCGCGCCCAGCCGGCCTGAACCAGCCG
>JBOHCO010000409.1:0-1985 GCA_050698895.1 Streptosporangiaceae bacterium | reverse complement strand
GAGCGCGGCACGCTGCCGTTCGCCGACCTGGCCGGCGCGGCGGCCGCCGTGGAGCACCTGGCCGGGCTGGCCGGCCCGGCGGCCGGCGGCCTGCGCGAGCGGGTGCTGGCCGCGATGACCGCGGTGGCCGCCTACGAGCAGGAGCTGTTCGGGGTGCTGCTCGGCGGGCTGGACGCCCTGGAGCACGTGACCACCTACGGCAAGGCGGCCAGCCGCACGCCCACCGCGTTCTTCAACGTCGATGGGCGGACGCCGCACGAGGTGGCCGAGCACCTGGCCCGGCACCGGGTCAACGTGTGGAACGGCGACAACTACGCCTGGGAGCTGGCCGGCGTGCTGGGCATCCGGTCCTCCGGCAGCGCGGTCCGGGCCGGCCTGGTGCACTACAACGACCGGTCCGACGTGGACCGCCTGCTGACCGCGGTGGCGGAACTGGGCTGACCGCCCCCGGGCGCCCGCCGGGCTCAGGAGCCGGCCGGGCTCGGGAGCCGGCCGGGCTCAGGAGTCGGCCGGGCCGAGCAGCGGGTACCGGTACATCCGGGTGTCCCGCATGTCGAAGCCCAGCTTCTCGTACAGCCGTCCCGCGGCGACCCGGGAGGGCCGCGAGCTCAGGTCGACGGTCCTGGCCCCGGCCTCGCGCGCGATCCGGATCGCCTCACGGGTCAGCGCGCTGCCGATGCCCTGGCGGCCGGCGGCCTCGTCGACGACCACGTCCTCGATCCAGGCCCGCAGGCCGGTCGGGATCTCGAACATGACCAGCGTCAGCGTTCCGGTAATGACACCGTCGGTCCGCGCGATCAACAGAGTGCTGGCCTCGGATTCGACGATCCGGGCCAGCGCCGGCTGATCCAGGGGGACGGCGGAGCGGGACAGCTGGGGCAACAGGCGGGCGAACGCCTCGACGGCCTCGTCGGTTGCCTTGGTGATTACCTCAACCTGCACAGTCACCCAGGGCACATTACCCGGTGACGGTGCGCAGCCGGGGGCCGGGCCGGTCCCCGGCCGGGACCGTTGCCGCCTGCCGAAACACGTCTGACCACCGGAGATAACTCAGAGTGTCTTAGCTGTTACCCTTAGCTCGCGCAAGCCTGGGAGCGACATAGTCGCACGGCCTGAAACGAGAAAATAGACATGCTGAACAAGGGACGGTTCATCGCCAGGCGGCCGCTGCTGAGCGCGGTCGCCGGCGGGCTGGCGTTAGCCGCCGCCAATTCCGGAGTTGCCCTGGCCGCTTACGGCCCGACGCCGCCGGTCATCACGGATCCGGGGCCGGGCGGCTTCTACTGCGTCGTCACCAGCCAGTCGGTCAGCGATCAGGCCGGCGTGATCGGGCCGCTGCGGCTGGGCCGCGGGCGGGCCAGCCTGCACTTCGGCCGCCGGACGTTCGCCGGCCGGTCCCAGGTCACGCTGACCGAGCCATTCGGCCGCAACGGCCTCGAATGCCAGGGCGGCCGGGGCATCGGGGATGGCGGCTTCAGCGGCTTCTGGGCCGTGGCGGGCCTGGGCATCCTGGTGCAGCACGACGGGGCTGCCTTTCACGGCCGCTTCGCACGGCCCCTGCGGGTGCGGCTCGACTCGCCGATGATCAGCCCGGCGAGCCTGCTGGTGACCTGGAATGGCCGCCGCTTCGTCCGGGTGCCCGGCGCGGTGGTCCGGCGCGGCTCGGTCCGGGCCGAGGTGTCCGCGGGCGCGGACCTGGCCATCCTGTCGCCGGGCGGCCGCCATCACGGCGCCGCGGGCAGCACCGTGTCGGTGCAGGCGCCAGGCTTCCTGGCCGCGGCCGGGCTGGCCGCCGCCGGGGCGCCCGAGCCGGGGCTCGGCCTCCTCGAGGCGCCGTCGTCCCGCTCGACATGACGGGTGCGCCTATGCGGGCTGGACCTTTCCCCAACAAGCCGATCCACGACAAGCTGATCCGGATCACGCTGATCCGGGCCAGGCTGGCGGTCGCCCTGGCCGTGCTGCCGGCCACCCTGGTGGTGGCCGGC
>JBOHCO010000408.1:0-4493 GCA_050698895.1 Streptosporangiaceae bacterium | reverse complement strand
GTTTTCTCCTTCCTAGGATCCTTCCTGGACCCGGTAGATGTGATCGGCGGCCAGTCCGTGGGCCTCCCGGTGCACACTGGCGGCGGCCTCGGGCGACGGCGCCTCGACCAGGCAGAACACCCGGCCGGCCGCCTCGTCGACCCAGTACCGCAGGTACTGGACGTCGTGGGCGGCCTGGGTCTTCAGGTCGGCGAGGTGGGCGCTGGCGACGTCGTCCATGGCCACGCCGCCGGCGATCTCGTGAACATCCATGAAAAGCGGCACTGGCCGCCCCCCTTCCGGTCATCGGGTTAACCGGTACGACCGTAGGCAGCGCAGGCCCGCCCGATGATCAGCAGAAATGCCCGGCTTGGGCCGGGGGATTGCCTAGTTTGGCGGCGCCGTTGGCTACGCGGCGCCGTTGGCTACACAGCCCCGATGGCTAGGCCGCGCCGATGCCCATCCGGGCGGCCTCGCGGGCGGCGGCGGTCCGGGAGGAGACCCCGATCTTGGACAGCACCGCCGAGACGTGGTGGTGAACCGTCCGCTCGGAGATGAACAGCCGCTCGGAGATCTCGCGGTCCGGCAGGCCCTCCGTGATTAGCGCCAGGACCTCCTGCTCGCGCGCTGTCAGCCCGGCCGGCGCGGTCCGGGTAGCCGGACGCGGACCGCGCGGGATCGCCCGCACTCCGACCTGCTTCATCCGCCGCCGGGCCGCGGCCGCAGCGGGCCGGGCGCCCAGGTCATCGAGCGTGCGCAGGGCATCCCTGAGCCCGCCCTCATCGGAGGATCCCAGCCAGGCCAGGGCGGCGTCATACGGGCGGCCCAGCCGGTCCCACGCCGCCGCGGCCCCGGCCCAGTCGCCGGCTGCCTCCCTGGCCATGGGCTCGGGGAGCCCGGGTGGCAGGTCGACGGGCTGGCCGGCTCTCAACAGCCAGATGGCCAGCGCGCCCGACGCCCACGCGTCGAGGTGCGCAAGCGCCGCGCCGTAGCCCGACCCGGCCTCGGCAGCCGCGTCCCCGTACCGGCCCGACAGCCAGCTCAGCTCCGCCCGCGCCGCGCGCACGGGGACGGTCCACTCCGACTCACCGGTCCCCTCGGCCAGCGACAGCGCCTGGTCCAGCAGCTCGCCGGCCCTCGCGTCGCCCCGGCGACCGCGAATCGTGCCCAGGACCCGGAGCGGGTTCAGCCGGTTCACCGGCGAGAGGCCCGGACGATCCAGCATGCGCGTGCAGATGTCCTCCGCCTCGTCCCATCGTCCGAGCAGCAGCAGCGCATGGGCCCGCCAGCCCATGAGGCACATGCTGAACACGCCGAGCTCGCGATCCTCGCAGTAGGCCATCCCCTCGGCGTAGTAGCGCCCGGCCTCGTCGAACCGGTGCAGGCTGATCGCGCCTTCCTGCAGGCTGGTGTACGCGCGTCCGGCGGCCTCCTGCAGGCCGGCATCCAGCGCGACCCGAAGGGCCTGCCGGATGGAGTCCATGCCGTCCCGGCCGGTCATGGCCAGGGTCAGGCCGATCGCGTTCAGGGCGTAGCTGACCACGTCGGGCTGCTGCAGGCGCTCACCGAGGCCGCGCGCCTTCTCGATCACCTCCAGGGCCGCATCCCGCCGCCCCCCGAACTGGCTCAGGCCGCAGGTGCCCAGGGTCGCGTAGGCCCAGGCCAGCTCAGCGCTGGGCGGCGCGGCCTCAAGGACCTGGACCGCCTCACGGGCCGCGCGCTCGGACTCGGATCCCCGGCACAGCCGCCAGAGCGTCGTGGACAGCAGCCGGAGATCCCGGCTGACCAGCAGGTCATCGCCTAGCTGGCGGCGGAGGGCGAGCGCGTGGCGCAGGGCCATCTCGGCCTCTTCCCAGCGGTCGAGCAGCGCGTACTCACCCGCCGCGCCCTCGTGCAGGGCTGCCCTGGCGGGCGGGCCGAGGCCATCGGCAAACCGCAGGGCCCGCTCGAACTGCGCCGCGGCCTCACGATGGGCGCCCAGTGCGGCGGAGCGCCGCGCCGCCTCGGGCGCATGACGCAGCACGGCCTGGTCATCGTCGGCGCCGGCGGCGTGGTGGGCGAGCAGCGCCGGGTCAGCGCCGCCGCGCTCCTCCAACCGGGCCAGCAGCCGGGCGTGCAGCTCGGCCTTTCGGCGCGGCGCGATCGCCGTCTCGACCGCCATCCGGGCCAGCTCGTGCCGGAAGCGCAGGTCGGTCCCGTCGGGAACCAGGATCCCGGTCGCCAGGCACTCATCGGCCGGCGAGACCGGCGAGACCGGACCCTCCGTGACCGAGGACAGCAGGTCCGCGTCCACCCGCGTCCCGATCACCGCGGCGGCCTCCACCACCCGGCGGGTAGCGGGGCTGGAGCGAGCCAGCCGGGCGCCGACCGCGTCGCGGACCGTCGGCGGCACCGACGGCCACCCGGCATCGAGGATCTCGGTGACGTAGAACGGATTGCCGCCGGTGACCCGGAACAGCTCCCCCGGGTCCATGCCGTGCTCCCCCGCCAGCGTCCCGACCGCGTTCTTCGACAGCGGCGGCAGGCGCATCCGCCGGGTCGCCCGCTGCGTGGCGAGATGCCCGAGAGCCACCCGCAGCGGATGGCCGTCGCCCAGTTCCTCGTCGCGGTAGGTGGCCAGGATCAGGGTCCGCATCCGGCTCAGCCGCCGCCCGAGGAAGCTCACCAGGTCGACGGTCGCCTCGTCAGCCCAGTGCAGGTCCTCCATGACCACCACGGTGAAGGCCGCGGGCGAGTCGACCTCGGCCAGGAACGCGGCGAACAGCCGGTCCCGCGGCGCGCCGTCCCGGCACAGGCGGCCCAGTTCCCCGTCCAGCCGGGCGCCGATGTCGAACAGCGGGCCCAGCGGCCTGGGCGTCAGCAGGCCATCGCAGGCGCCCCAGAGCCAGCGGGTTCCCCTCGACCTCTCCTGGAATGCCTCGACCAGCGCCGTCTTGCCGATCCCGGACTCCCCCGAGACCAGGACCAGGCGTCCGTCACCCGCCTGCGCCTCGCCGGCGTACTCGGCCAGCGTCTGCAGGAAGGCCGTCCGCTCCAGCAGCTCCATCACGCCAAACCCCCGCTCCCCTTCCGAGGATTGTACGAAAAGCTGTCCCGCCCGCCCCGGCGGTGATGATCCGGCCAGGCGTGCTCGGGGCGCTAACGGTGCCGGGGCCAGGTGTGGACGGGCTCGTTGGCGTGTATGTGCTCGATATAGCGCTGGGTCATCTGCCGCAGCGCCTCGGGCCGCCCGGCCGCCCCGCGCTCGGTGATGCCCGTGACCGTGGCCACCTGCCAGGCGGCGCCGGTCTGGCCGGTCAGGCAGCGCTGCTCGGTGATGCCCAGCAGGCGGTCGGCGTGCTCGGCGCCGACGTTCCAGCGGCGCAGGCCCTCGCGGGCGAGCGGCAGCAGGCGACGGAGCACGAGCTCGGCGACGGGCACCTCCCCGAGACCGGGCCAGTAGAGGTCCGCCGCCAGGCCGAGGCGCGCTCCCTCGTGCAGGTTGTCGGCGGCGGTCGCGAATGACATCTGGGTCCAGACCGGGCGCTCGGACTCAGCCAGGGACCGGACCAGCCCGTAGTAGAACGCCGTGTTGGCCAGGACGTCCGCGACCGACGGCCCGGCCGGCAGCACCCGGTTCTCAACCCGCAG
The DNA here is from genome assembly GCA_050698895.1 of Streptosporangiaceae bacterium. Classification (GTDB taxonomy): domain Bacteria; phylum Actinomycetota; class Actinomycetes; order Streptosporangiales; family Streptosporangiaceae; genus DASUBV01. The sequence continues at coordinate 884 of JBOHCO010000408.1, read as the reverse complement.
GTGGGGCCGCCCGTTGACGACCGCATACACGGGGCGGTTCCAGCGGTAGATCGTCCCGTTGTGCAGGCTCATCTCGGCCAGCTGGGGGATGGCGCCGCCGGCCAGCACGGCCAGCGGGTCCTCGTCCTCGCAGATCGGCAGCAGCGCGGGGAAGTACCGGTTGTTCTCCTCGAACAGGTCGAACACCGAGGTGATCCAGCGCTCGCCGAACCACACCCGCGGCCGCACGCCCTGCTCCTTCAGCTCGGCCGGGCGGGTGTCGGTGGCCTGCTCGAACAGGGTGATCCGGCTCTCCTGCCAGAGCTGCCGGCCGAACAGGAACGGGGAGTTCGCGGCCAGCGCGACCTGCACCCCGGCGATCGCCTGGGCGGCGTTCCAGTAGCTCGCGAACGCGTCCGGGCTGACCTGGAGGTGCAGCTGCACGCTGGTGCACGCGGCCTCCGGGGTGATGCTGTCGGCGTGGGTCAGCAGCCGCTCGACGCCGGCGATCTCGATCCGCATGTCCTCCCCGCGGGCGGCGAAGATCTGCTCGTTGAGCACCCGGTAGCGGGCGTTGGCCGACATGGTCCCCTCGTGGACGTCGTCCTTGCCCAGCGTCGGCAGGATACCGATCATGACCAGGCGGGCGCCCATGCCGCGGGCGGTTATATCCCCCGCGTTCAGGCTGGCCCGGATCTCGTGCTCCAGCTCGGCCGCCGCGTCGCCGCCGAGCTGACGGGGCGGCACGTTGATCTCCAGGTTGAACTGCCCGACCTCGGTGGCCCAGGCCGGGTCGGCGATCGCGCCGAGCACCTCCGCGTTCCGCATGGACGGCATCCCGGTGGAGTCCACCAGGTTGAGCTCGATCTCCTGGCCGACCAGGGGCGGGTCGGTCTCGAACAAGC
>JBOHCO010000407.1:0-3838 GCA_050698895.1 Streptosporangiaceae bacterium | reverse complement strand
GGCCGACGAGAGGCTAGCTGATGGACCGAGCTGAACGGTTCAGTGACCTATACCAAAGACAGTACGAGGCGGTCCTGCGCTACGCGTTGCGCCGCACCGATCCCGAGACCGCCAGGGATGTCGCCGCTGAGACGTTCCTGGTCGCGTGGCGTCGGTTCGACGTGGTTCCGGCCGAGAGCGGCATGGCCGGTCCCTGGCTGTACGGCGTCGCGCGCCGCGTACTGGCGAACAGCGAGCGATCCCGGCTCCGGGCGGAACGCCTGACGACCCGGCTGGGTCAGGAACGGCGCGATGCCAACGGGCCGGATGAGGCCGGATCTATCGCGGAGAGCGATCGGATCAGGTCGGCCCTGGCGACCTTGAGCGAGCTGGATCAGGAAGCTCTTCGGCTGGTCGGCTGGGAGGAGCTTGACCTGGCCGCGGCGGCCCTGGCCATGGGGTGCTCGCGGGCGACGATGGCGGTCAGGTTGCACAGGGCGCGGCGCCGGCTGGAACGGGCGCTCGGAACGGCAGATCGGGCCGGGCAAAGGCCGGTCAGCGATCGGGCCGGCCCGCTACAGAAGATCAGTCAGGAGACGCGATGAACGATCAGCACGACACTATCGACCGGGTGCGCGCGATCATGGCCGCGGCCAATCCGGTGCCCGTCACTGCGGGTGAAGGCAGCGCCGCAGATCCGCGCGGCGTGGAGACGCTCAGCCGAGTCCTTGCGCAGCGACCAGGAGAGGCCGACCAGGAGAGGCCGGCCAGGCGGGGCCGCGCAGGCTGCACGCGGCGAACCGGCGCGCCCGGCGGGTGATCGCCCCGCTCGGGGCTGGCCTGGCCGTCGCCGCGCTGGTGACCGGGCTGACGCTCGTTGCCCAGTCACCAAAGGCGCCAGCGTCTCGGTCGGCCGCCGGGGCGCCGACCGCGGCCGGTCAGGGGACGCCCGGGTTCTATGTGGCGCTGTCGCAGGCAGGCCGCGCCGGCCAGCTGGTCGCAGCGGTTCACAACTCTCAGACCGGACGGGTGCTCAGCTACATCCGCGTACCTGGACCCTTCCTCGGTCTCCCGAGCATTTCCACCGACGGCTCTGACCGGTCGTTTGTCATAGCTCAACTACGGCAAGTGCGCGCCCACGGCAAAGACGTTACTGGCCTGTACCGGCTGCGGGTCTCGGCCGATGGCCGGTCTGAGAAGCTGGCCAGGCTGCCGGTGAACCTGCCCGCGGACTCGAACGAGGTGATCGACAGCACCGCGGTCTCTCCGGATGGCAGCCAGCTGGCGGTGGGCCTGCAGAGCTACAAGGGCACTCCCAGCGGCCTCAACTCGCGCGGCGAGATCGTCGTCTACTCGCTGACGGGCGGTCCGACCCGCACCTGGACAGCGCCCGGCGATGTTCCCGCCCTGCCGTTCAGCCTGGACTGGATCAGCAAGAGCCAGATCGCGTTCGTCTGGCAGGATCAGCTCAAGGGATCGGCGACCTACTTCTTTACCGGCCGCAGCCAGATTCGCGTCCTCGACACCTCAGCGCCAGGACATGCCCTGCTCGCGTCGCGCGTGCTCCTCAACGGTGGCGGCAAGCTGGGCTTCATCCAGTCGGCCAGCGTCGGCCCGGACGGCTCCCCGATCAACGTGGCGACGTTCCGGGTTACCTCGATTGGCGGCACCGGGACGGCGACGATGGTGCTGGCGCAGGTGTCACCGAACGGAGCCGTGAACAAGGCTTTCGCCACCTACACGAGGTCCTACTCCGGGCTGCCGCAGGAGGGCAAGGTAACCACGCCCTGCCAGGTGCTGACCACCGACACGACCGGGCAGCACACCCTAGCCACCTGCCCGGCCTTCGGCCGGATCGACGACGGCGCGTTCACTACGGTGGCCCATGGCTCTGCCGAGTTTGGCGCGGCGTGGTGAGGTCAGCCGCCTAGTGCGCCGAGGCTGGGTGCCCGGCACGGTCCAGTGCCGGGCAGCCAGCCTTCATCCTGGCCATCAGCTAGCTTGGCGCGGAGCGGAACCTGCGGTGCAGGTCGCGCACCTGCCCGGCCAGATCGGGGACCGGACCCGCGACGGCGAGACCGGGCACGACCTCATTGATCGTCAAGGGGAGGACGGGGGCCGGGTGTCCACCGAAGCGGGTACGGTCCACCCTTCGGTCATCTCGCGGTTCCGGTCCTCGGCGAGAACGGTCCCGTCAGCGGCAGCAAGCACCGAGCCGAACGGGAAGTCGCCTGCCTCAACGGCTACCGCGGCTAGTTCCACGCAGCGGCGCAGGTGCGGCAGGTCGGCGTCGGTGACCTGGTCTGACATGGTGCTCTACCGTTGGCGGTTACGCCCATCGGCACCGCGCGAGACTATCTATCTCTGACTTCCGCCGCCAGAGCCGGTGCTGCCGGGCAGCTACGATCCGAGTGGGAAGGGGGCACCGTGCGGTACCTGATCGTGGCCGAGGCTTACCGTGACCTGGAGCAGGTCAGCAGCCGACTGGTGCTGACGGAGCGGCTGGCCACGCTGCTGGCGCAGACCCCGGACGAGCTCTTGCCGACCGTGTGCTACCTGAGCCAGGGGCTGATCGCGCCGGAGTTCGCCGGGGTGGACCTCGGCCTGGCCGAGAAACTCGCCGTCCGCGCGGTGGCCACCGCGGCCGGTACCGACACCGGGCAGGTGGCCGCCCTGCTAAAGGAGACCGGTGACCTGGGCCAGGCTGCGGAGCGGCTGCTGGCCCGGCCCGTGGCCGGGGCCGGCGGCCGGGCGGCCGGCCTGGAGGTCACCGAGGTGGTGCGCGCACTGCGCGAGATCGCTGCCGCCGAGGGCGCGGGTTCGCAGGGTCGCAAGCTGGAGCTGCTGGCCGGGCTGCTCGGCCGGGCCACCCCGCTGGAGGCCCGCTACCTGCTGCGCCTGGTGACCAGGAACCTGCGGCTGGGCATCGGCACGCCCACCATCCTGGACGCGCTGGCCCAGGTGCACGCGGGCGGCAAGGCCGCCCGGCCGGTGCTTGAACGCGGTTACAACATCTGCTGCGACCTCGGCAAGGTGGCCGCGACCCTGGTCAGCGGCGGGCTGGCGGCGGTGGAACAGCTGCGCGTCCAGCCGGGAAACCCGGTCCGGGTCATGCTGGCCCAGCGACTGGCCGACGCCGGGGAGATCCTGGCCCGGCTGGGCGGGCGGTGCGCGGCCGAGTACAAGTACGACGGCGTCCGGGTCCAGGCGCACCGCACCGCCGACGGGACGATCAAGCTGTTCACCCGGCGGCTTGAGGAGATATCGACCCAGTTCCCAGACGTCGTTGAGCTGCTGGCCGGGCTGAGGCCGGCCGAGGCGATCCTGGAAGGAGAGGTCGTCGCCTACGACGCGGCCGCGGGCGAGCTGCGGCCGTTCGGCGAGGTCATGCTGCGGCGCCGTAAGCACGGCATCGACCAGGTCGTCCGGGACGTGCCCGTGGGCCTGTTCTGTTTCGAGCTGCTGTACGCCGACGGCGAGGACCTGACCATGCTGCCGTACCCGCAGCGGCGCGCCGCCCTGGAGGCCGCCCTCACCCTCTCGCCCCGGCTGCGGCTCACCACCGCCGCCGAGGTCGCCGACCCGGCCGCGCTCGACGTGACGTTCGCCCAGGCGGTCACCGACGGGTGCGAGGGCCTGGTCTGCAAGTCGACCGGGCCAGATTCCGCCTACCAGGCCGGGGCGCGCGGCTGGCAGTGGATCAAGCTCAAGCGGGACTACCGGACCGAGCTGTCCGACACCGCAGACCTGGTCATTATCGGCGCGTTCGCCGGGCGCGGCCGCCGCGCCGGGGTCTACGGCGCGGTGCTGCTGGCCGCCTACGACGCTGACGCCGACACGTTCCGCGCCGTGACCAAGT
>JBOHCO010000406.1:0-7813 GCA_050698895.1 Streptosporangiaceae bacterium | reverse complement strand
TCATCGACCCGGCCCGGCGGGCGGCCGGGCGGCGACTGCGGGCCGGGCTGAGCGAGCCGCCGCTGGACTGGTGCCTGCGCCTGCCGGACTGGGTGCCGGCGGTGGGCATCAAGGCGGCCCCGGGGCTGCCGCTGGAGCTGGTCCCGGCGGGCTGGGAGGTGGAGTTCCTGGCCGTGGGCCGCGGGCTCAAGGAAGCGCTGCTCTGGTCCCCGGCGCTGGCCTCGGCCCCGCGGCGGGCCACGATCCTGCCCCCGGCCCCGGCCCAGGCGCTGACCGGGGGCCAGGCGCCGGCCGGTGAGCACACGCTGACCGCCGAACCCGGCCCGCCCGTGCCGGTCGCCGCGCCGGGCGAGTTCCTGCTCGACCCCAATCCCAGCGTGACCAGGGCCGGCCTGGTCGAGGACCTGGCCCGGCGCATCGGGGCCTGGAAGATCGACCCGATGATCGCGTTCCTGGCCACCGACCGGGAGGTCAGCACGCCGTTCGCCCGGACGCTGCGGGTCCTGGAGTCCATGCCCTGGCACGAGAAGCGGGTCGCGCGCCGGCTTCGCGAGCTCGGCATCGGCGTCGCGGACATCCGCCGCCGCGGGCTGGCCGGGGACGTGGAGCTGATCCGGCGCCGGCTCGGCCTGCGCGGCGAGGGCGCGGCCACGATCGTGCTGACCCGGCACGAGGACCGCCCCTGGGGCCTGATCTGCACCCCGGTCGCCACCGCCCCGCCGGTGGCTTCATGATCCCGGAACTCCGTCTGCGCTATGTGCGGACGGACTTCCGGGATCACGGCGGCCCCGCCAGGGGCGAGCCGTAAGGGGGCGAGCCGTAAGGGGCGAGCCGTAAGGGGGCGGCCGGTGCGCTCGGGACGGCTCAGCCCGGGTCGCCGGGCCGGTGGTCCAGCTGGGCCCGCAGGCGGGCGCCCTTCTCCTCCGCGGTGGCGCGCAGCTGGTCCTGGAACGCGGTCATCCGGGCCCGGAGGTTCGGGTCCGTGGCGGCCAGGATTCGCACCGCCAGCAGGCCCGCGTTGCGAGCGGCGCCGACCGCGACCGTGGCCACCGGCACCCCGGCCGGCATCTGCACGATGGACAGCAGCGAGTCGAGCCCGTCCAGGTGGGCCAGCGGCACCGGGACGCCGATGACCGGCAGCGGCGTCACCGCGGCCAGCATGCCCGGCAGGTGGGCCGCGCCGCCCGCCCCGGCGATGATGACCCGGATGCCCCGCTCGGCGGCCGACGCGCCGTAGACGATCATCTCCTTGGGCATCCGGTGCGCGGAGACCACGTCGGCCTCCCACGGCACGCCGAACTCGGTCAGCGCGGTGACCGCGCCCTCCATGACCGGCCAGTCCGAGTCGCTGCCCATGACCACGCTGACCTGTGCCTGACCGGCCATAGTGCTCCCTTCACGTGCCACCGCAAGACGTGCCATCGTACGACTTGCACCGGACGACTTGCCCGCCGGACGATCTAGTCCACGCCCCAGGCCAGGTAGCCCGCCGCCCGCCGGGCCCGCTCGGCCGCGGCCTCCGGCTGGTCGTCCAGCACCGTGACGTGGCCGACCTTGCGGCCCGGCCGGACCGCCTTGCCGTACAGGTGCAGCTTCACCCCGGGGTCGGCCGCCATCACGTGGGTCAGCCGGGAGCGCAGGTCGGGGTCGTCGCCGCCGAGCACGTTGACCATCACGGTGGCCGGGGCCAGGGCCGTGGTGGTGCCCAGCGGCAGGTTCAGCACCGCCCGCAGGTGCTGCTCGAACTGCGAGGTCAGCGCGCCCTCGATGGTCCAGTGGCCGCTGTTGTGCGGCCGCATGGCGACCTCGTTGACCAGCAGCCCGTCCTTGGTCTCGAACAGCTCGACGGCCAGCAGCCCGGTCACGTCCAGCTCGGCGGCCAGCCGCAGCCCGAGCCGCTCGGCCTCGACCGCCGTCTCCTCGTCCAGGCCGGGGGCCGGGGCCAGCACCTCGTGGCAGATCCCGTCCCGCTGCACGGTCTGCACGACGGGGTAGGCGGCGCCCTGGCGGCTCGGTGCCCGGGCGACCAGGATGGCCAGCTCGCGCTGGAACGAGACGTGCTCCTCGGCGATCAGCCCGATGCCGTGGGCCAGCACGGCCGCCGCCTGCTCCGGGGTCTCGCAGACCCAGACGCCCCGGCCGTCGTAGCCGCCGGAGATCGCCTTGAGCACGACCGGCCAGCCGCCTTGCTCGGCGAAGGCCGCCACCTCGGCCAGGTCACGCACCGGCGCGAACCGCGGGCAGCCGATGCCCAGGCCGGTGACCCGCTCGCGCATGGCCAGCTTGTCCTGGGCGTAGCGCAGCGCGTGGCCGCCGGGCCGGACCGCGGTCCCGGCCTGCTCCATCGCGGTGATCAGCGGGCCGGGGACGTGCTCGTGATCGAACGTGACCACGTCGCAGGCGCGGGCGAAGGCCAGCAGGTCGTCGGCCTGGCGGTAGTCGCCGAGCACGGTACCGGCGGTGACCTGGGCCGCGCTCTCGTCGGCGGAGGCGGCCAGGACCCGGAAGTCGATGCCCAGGCCCACCGCGGCCGCCGCGGTCATCCGGGCCAGCTGGCCGCCGCCGACCATCCCGACCACCGGCGCCGGCGGCGCCGTGCCTGCCGCTCCACTGCTGTCGCCCACCCGCCGTAGCCTACGAGGTGGCCCGCCATGGCCGGGCCCCGAGTCCCGCGCCCGAGTCCCGCGCCCGAGTCCCGCGCCCGAGCCACCGCCAGCCCCCTTACCTTCTTCAGTAGGCCCAGGGCAAGGGATCCTGGGCCTGGGAAGTCCGGCGGTGCCGGTATGGCTCATTGCCCCCTGCAGCAGTCATGGCCTGGGGGGTGTTGCCGCCGGCGCGGCTGGGTGCGTGAACCTCTGATGGGGACATGCGGCATGATCGCTGATTCGTAAGGTGGATGACGGCGAGCGCACCATGGACGGCCTTCCCGCGCAGTTGACCTGGCAGTGCAGCGGAGAAAGGGGCGCAGGTGGCGGTACCCGGGCAGGTGGATGTGTGGGTCGGGCTGGACGTCGGCAAGCAGGAGCACTTTGCAGATGTCCTCGATGATGATGGTGAGCGCCTGTTCTCGCGGGCCGTCGCGAACGACCAGGCCGACCTGGAGTCCCTGCTGGATCGTGCCGGGCAGCACGGGACGCCCGGGCTGGTGATCGACCAGCCCGGCTCGATTGCCCAGCTCGCTCTCGCGGTGGCCGCCCGCCGTGGCACGCCAGTGGCGTATGTGCCGGGCCTGGTGATGCGCCGGGCTGCGGACCTGTACCCGGGCGAGGCCAAGACTGACCGGCGGGACGCTTACGTGATCGCCGACACCGGCCGGACCCGGCGCAAGCAGGTGCACTGGCTGGAGGCGGGCTCCGATGAGCTGCTGGCCTCGCTGCGGGTGCTCAACGGGTACGACATCGACCTGGCCGCCGACCAGACCCGGCTGGCCAGCCGGCTGCGCGACGCCCTGACCAGCATCGCCCCGGCCCTGGAACGGGCGGTGGGCGACCGCCTGCACCAGGCCGGGATCCGTGACCTGCTCGCGAGGTACCCGACGCTCACCGCGCTGCGCACCGCCGGCCGGGCGCGCATCGAGCGGGTGATCAAGAACCGCTCCCCGCGGATCGCCGGCAAGGTCACCGCCGCCGTGACCGCAGCCATCAGCGCCCAGGACGTCACCGTCCCCGCCGAGGCCGCGACCGGCCGCGTGATCGCCGAGCTCGCCGCCGAGCTGGACCGCACTTGCGCCCGCCGCGACGCGCTGGCCGCCGAGATCGAGGAGACCTTCCTGGCCCACCCTTCCGGTGAGCTGCTGGCCTCCATGCCAGGGATCGGGCCCCGGACCGGCGCCCGCATCCTCGCCGAGATCGGCGACGGCTCCGCCTTCCGCGACGGCAGCAAGCTCGCCGCCTACGCCGGCCTCGCCCCCGTCACCCGCCAGTCCGGCACCTCCCTCAACGGCGAGTCCCGCAGCCGCCGCGGCAACCACCGGCTCAAGAACGCCCTGTTCCTCGCCGCGTTCGCGTCCCTGCGCGACCCCGCGTCCAAGGCGTTCTACGACCGTAAGCGCGCCGAGGGGAAACGCCACAACGCCGCCCTGATCTGCCTGGCCAGACGCCGCTGCGACGTCATCCTCGCCATGCTCCGCACCCGCCAGCCCAACCAGCCCGCCCGGCCCGCGCCAGCCCCGCCCAGGGCCGCCTGAGCCACGCCATCACGGCGCACCAGGGGCATGCCCGGCTACTCCCCGCCCATGTCCCTGGACACCTCACGCCGCGCCCGGTCGATCTGAGCCCGGGTCACACCAGCGACCGGTACCTGCGCCTCCAGCGCACTCAGCAGGTCAGCCAGCGCCTGCCTCTCCGCCCTGTGACGCACCGGGACCCGACTCCAGTCCACGCTGATCAGCCAATCGAACAAGACCACGGCGTCAGGCGGCCACAACTCCACAGTCCAGCGCTCACCCGGAGTGAAATCCTCAGTCACAGCCCCATCATGCTCACTCCATGCCGAGCGCCTCAGGCAGATCTGACACCACGAAACCGGACACGAGCCCCTTGACAAAGAACATGGGGACACACCCCCGTGGCCACATCGCGCCGTGTGGGTCATTAAACCCCTGCCGCGGACAGCTCGACTTTCGCAGGTTTTCGTGATTATGCCGCTGCTGCGGCCCAGGCTGAGGTGACGGCGCGGATTTCGTCGATAGTGGGCTGAGGTGGGCTGGCGGCGGAAAATCGGGTGGCGATGAGGGTGCGGCGGAGCTTGATCAGCATGTCTTCGAAGGCCGGCTCGGTCTTGTCGCCGTACCACGGCTGGTCTGCGCGGCGGGCGTCGATGTCGGCCTGGTCGTAGCCGTGCCGGGCGTACCAGGCCACGATCAGGGTGTGGACCAGCATCCCGAAGGGGACGGTCCGCTCGACCGCGAGGCGGGTGCGGTTGCGGGCCTCGCCGGCGCCCAGCACGTTGCGCGCGTCGGTGTAGGACTGTTCGCATGACCATCTCATGGCGTACCGGGTGACCAGGCCTGCGCCAGCGGCGCCGGTGTCTGTGGTGACCAGCGCCAGGTCATAGCCGCTAGTGGTTGCCTCATCGCGGACCAGCACCACGGTGACAGCGCGGGCATGGAACGAGCCGTACCACAGGCAGCGCACGGCGGCAATGTGCCTGATGTCGGTCCGGCCGTGGTAAGTGACCACCTCGCGGGTGGTCCACGTCGCGTTCCTGGCCAGGTCGGCGGGGGTTCCCAGCCGCTCGCCCCTGGTCTTGGGCCGGCCCCGCCTGCCGGTGCGCGGCGGAGCCAGGTCATAGAGCACCGCGCTCCTGGGCAGGCGGCATGTCCAGGTCACATTCGCCGGCAGGGCGCGCAGCGCGGGCCCGTGATAGGCGGCGTCGGCGACCACGTGCAGCCGCCGGTCGCTGAATGCGGTGGCCAGCAGCGCGACCAGCTGCGCTGCGACCGTCACCTTGGACGGGCCGGCGTTCCTGCCGGGCAGGTGCAGGCGGGCTAGCACCGGCAGGCACCAGGTCCGTGAGCAGAACGGCAGCCGGGCCACGATCCCGACGGTGACGAAACAGTTGCCGTAGGACAGTTTCTGCAGGTTCTTCGCGCTGCCGTCGTGCTGCCACCCCGCACCGTGCACCTTGGGACCGGTCCGGACGCACACCGAGTCATCCAGCGCCACGACGACATCAGCGCCGGGCTCGATCAGCATTTCAACGACCAGGCGGGCGATCGCAAGGCCCAGCTCGTCGAGCTGCCAGCGTGCCCGGGAGAAAAAGTAGTGAGCGCGGTCGTGCGGCCACAGGTGCTGCAGGCACGCGCCCAGCAGCATGCCCACCACGGTGCGGCGGCGCACCTGCCCGGCCAGGCCGGCGACCAGGCCGCAGAACGTGGTGAACGTCGGCGCGGTGAAACACGGGCGCAGCGTCATGAGCACGCCCAGCAGGGACAGCGGTAGATTCAGCGGCGGAAGCATCGGCGGGTTCCCTCGGCAGAGGCGGACGTTAGCACCGCCGATGCTTCCGTCTATCCCGTCCTAGATCACGGATCTTGAGCCAGGCTCATCCGGCGTGTCGCGATCACCCCATCCGTCCAGATGGCCCCTCGTGGCCGCAGACACCAGAAAAGTGCGAAAGTCGAGTCCATAAGCGCACGATATAAAAGGGAGGTAAACCCGCCGTAGCCGCAGGCCGGCCTGGGGCTGTCCATCCCGGGTACTCCCGTTCGTCGTTGTCATGACAGTCGCTGGCAGGACCTAAGCCTGGAATCGAGGGCTATCGATGGGAGGCGTCGTGAAGTACATGCTGCTGATCTGCGTGGACAAGAACATGGAGCTCAGCCCGGCCGAGGGCGCGGCCATGGGGCGCACCACGGAGGCCTGGGTCGCGCAGACCGGGCCGGCGCGGCTGACCGGCGGTCCGCTGCGGCCCGCCGAGACGGCCACCACGGTGCGGGTGCGCGACGGGCAGGTGCTGGTCAGCGACGGCCCGTTCGCCGAGACCAAGGAGCAGATCGCGGGCTACGACCTGCTGGAGTGCGACAGCCTGGACGAGGCGGTGGGGATCGCGGCCCGGCACCCGGTGTCCGTAATCGGCTCGGTGGAGGTCCGGCCGGTGCTCGGGGCCTGGCTCGCGGAGCCCCTCGAGCGAGACGAGCCACCCGCTCCCGGGACCATCCGGTACCTGCTGATTCACTGCCTCGACGAGTCGGCCGAGCTGGACCCGGATCTGGACGCGGGCATCGCGGGCTCCCCGGCCCAGGTCGCGCAGGACGCCTGGGACGAGGATCTGGAAGCCCGCCGGATCAAGCTGAGCGGGGTCCGGCTGGGCGACGCCGCCGATGCCCGGACGGTGCAGGTGCGGGACTGGAAGCTGCTGGTCACCGACGGCCCGTTCGCCGAGACCAAGGAGCAGGTGGCCGGGATCAACGTGCTCGAGTGCACCGACCTGGACCAGGCCATCGAGATCGCCTCCGGGCACCCGACGGCCCGGTTCGGCACGTTCGAGCTGCGGCCGTTCGAGGCTATGTAAGCACCGGGTAGACCACCCGCCAGTGCGCGCCGCCGTCGGCGGTGTGCCAGATCGCGGGCTGCTCGTTGTGGCGGGGGTCGTAGCCGAACACCACGCCGTCCCGGTCGGCCTGGCCGTCCCGGTCGGCCCGGCCGAAGAACGCCACCGCCCCGGTGCCGCCGCCACTGTCGCCGATCACCGGGCGGACCAGGTGCCAGGCCCGGCCGCCGTCGCGGGTGACCAGCAGCGAGCTGCGCGGTCCGGTCAGGAACACGGTCCGGCCGGCCGGGGCCGCGATCTGCCCGAGGTAGCCGAAGCCGAGCGGCGCGCAGCCCGTCCCGGTGCCGGCCCGGCACGGCCGGTGCACGGTCCACGTGCGGCCGCCGTCGGCCGACCAGGCCAGGGTCTTGACCTGGCCGCCCGCACTCGGCTGGCCCGCGCAGACCACGACGATGGTCCCGTCCGGCGCGACGGCCAGGCCGGCGCTCATGGCGGCCAGGCCGCAGGGCACCGGGCGGCGGGTCCAGGAGGCGCCGCCGTCACGGGTGATCCACAGCCGGGAGGTCCGGCCTGGCGAGGTCAGCACGTAGGCCGTGCGGGCGCTGGTCCGGACCAGCTCGGCCGGGCCGGCCGGCTGGCCGCCGAGGCCGGGCACGCTGGCGCCGGGCAGCCGGGCGGCGTGCCAGGTCCGGCCGCCGTCGGCGGAGACGATCAGCCGCAGCGGGCACTGGCCGGACCGCGGACCGGCCCGCTGGCCGCGACCGTGGCAGCGGGCCACCAGCGCCCAGGCCGAGCGGCCGGCGGCGGCCACCGCGAGCAC
>JBOHCO010000405.1:0-2358 GCA_050698895.1 Streptosporangiaceae bacterium | reverse complement strand
CGCTGGTCACGCCCGGCACCGCCGTACCGCCCTTGCGGGGCTGGCCGGCGGTGCCGGGCGTTCCGGTTACTGCTCCCACTGGTGAAACACCGTGAGCAGGACCGCGTTGAGGACGGCGACCACGCCGAAGGCCACCGCGAGCACCACGCTGCCCGCCGCGGCCAGCGCGGCCCCGGCCAGGGCGAAAACGCCCAGCTCCAGCGGCACGCGGGCGGTCAGCGGCAGCCGCCGGCTGGACCGCGGCGCCGCGAACACGCCCCAGACCACCACGGCCGCGGCCGGCGCGGCGATGGCCAGCACCACGGCGGCCGCCCCGGTCCCGGTCCGCGCGCCCCAGTACGCGAAGGCCGCGAAGGCGGCCAGCTCCAGCAGGAACTTCACGGCCAGGTTGGCGGACTTCATGGCTGCACCCTAAGCCGTCCGCAGGCGCAGCGCCGGGGTCAGCGGCGCTTGGTCCACTGCGGCCCGACGGCGGCCCAGGCCGACTCCCACTGGGCCAGGCGATGCCGCTCCAGGATCATCCGGCACACGCCGTAGCAGAGGATCAGCAGCACCGCGGCGGCCGCGATAACGCAGACACCGACAAACACCGCGTTGAGCATCATGTCGACCGGACCCGGCGGGGCCACCAGCGGCTGGCCAGAATGGTCGAGCCACACCGGCACCGACGCCCCGCGCGGGGCATAGGAGATGTCCGGCGCGGTCAGGGTGCTGAGCAGGCCGGTGCGCCGGTGCCCGTCGGGCAGCTTCCAGCTGGCCCGGGTGGTGGCGCTGGGGACCAGGACGGCGCTGACGTCCGGTCCGGGCTGGGACAGCACCGCGACGGTGGGCCGCAGCCGGGCGCTGGCGGCGCGCTGGGACTGATAGGTGCGCACGGCCAGGATCCCGGCCGTGACCGTGGCGGTCAGGAAGGCCGCCAGCAGCACCGCGATGACGCACCCCTCGATGCGGTCCGACGACCGCCGCAGCTCGTTCCGGCCCAGCAGCAGCCGCGCCAGGCGGGCTAGCGGGCGGGCTCGGCTGCTCATGACCACCTCCTCGGGCCGAATACCAGGCTAGCTCGCGCTAAACCTGGTCCCGCACCAGCCACGGAGACGGTCACTCCCTGGTTCAGCTCGGGGAGCGCGCCCGTCGCGGGCAGCCCGCCGGAGAATCCGCCAGCTTCCAGCTGGGACCCCAGCAAGCCGCCCGCCCTGGAAACGCCCGGTAAGTGGCCTGGCCGTCGCCCGGCGGACGGCTAGGCCCCGGAATCCACGCTAGCCACACGGCACCCGACTAGCCGCAGGCCACTACGCGGAGGGAGAGTCCTGGATTACCACATCCAGGGCATGATGATGACGGAGCCCGTCGCGTGCGATTTCGCGACGGAAACGGTACCGGCTTTAGCGGCATTGTGGCTGGCGGCGCCGTGGAATGACGATAGGGCCGCGACCGCGGTGAGGCCGAGGATGGCGAGAGCCACGACGATAACGCCGCGCGCCGCGCGGGCGCGAGCCGATGAATTGCGGGGCGAATTGCGAACCGGCCGACCAGCCCAGGCGATTACGGGCAGCGACCACTGACGAATCTTCACAGCAAGATCCTCTCGCTACATAGAGATAGCAGAGTCTTCTACACGCCCCGCAGAGAAAGTACACCACTGTCCATCTCGTGGTGTGGCATTTGGATCGATCCACGGAAAACCCGGTCAGTGATGCCGGGGGTACCATCCCGAATGCAATCGATCGCAGATTGGGGACCGGGTTATATAACTGGCTTCGGTGCAGGCCACGAGGCGATCCCGGATTCACCGGGATCGCCTCGTCGGGACGGCCCGCGGTGGCCGCGCGGGGTCGGGCGGAGCCGAGCTCGATGACTGACGCGGGGATCCGGGAATAGAAGCGACCGCCCGCTGTTATGTGAATATTTTCTCGCGGCTCACACAGGCAACGACAGTATCACCGACAAGTTTCGCCCCTGGAGCTGCACTGGACTACTGGCTGCTCAATGGCCTCAGCAGCCTCGGCCACGCTGCGTATACGCCGCGTCGGGCGGCATTCCGGGCCAGGTAAGCCGGATCCGCAAGGATCAGAATGCACATTGCATCGCGACTACTGGAGGGAATTGAATTGCGAGGCCTAAGGGAATGCCCGGAGGAATCTGGACGCTTCCTTTCCATCATTCCCGTCAGTTAGGATACGCATAGGAACCCTCGCAAGGGGCATTAATCCGGTGACTGGATCGACGAATCTTAATCTCATATCAGCGGCTACTGTCTGCGAGCGACAGAAGATGCTAGGCGATCATGGAATTCCGGACGCTCGGACCGATTGAGCTGTGGTCGGCTGGTCAGCCCCATGACCTCGGCTCGGCCCGGCT
>JBOHCO010000404.1:0-1409 GCA_050698895.1 Streptosporangiaceae bacterium | reverse complement strand
CACCTGGACGGCGAGAACCGGCTGACCCACGAGTGCGCGCTCCAGTTGCTCGGCTTCGTGGAGGAGGCGCTCCAGATCGCCGAGGACAAGGGCGTGCACGAGACACTGGCCTTTGCCACCTCGGCGGTGCGCGAGGCGGCCAACGGTGACGAGGTGCTCCGCATGATCGAGGAGCAGACCGGGGTGACCATCCGCGTGCTTCCCGGCCCGGACGAGTCGCGGCTGACCTTCCTGGCCGCCCGGCGCTGGCACGGCTGGTCGGCCGGGCGGCTGCTGATGCTGGACATCGGGGGCGGCTCGCTGGAGATCGCGGCCGGCCATGACGAGGACCCCACGATCGCCATCTCGCTGCCGCTGGGCGCGGGCCGGCTGACCCGCGAGTGGCTGCCCGGCGACCCGCCGTCCGCCGATGACGTGCGGCGGCTGCGCAAGCACGTGCGGGCCGAGATCGCCCGCAGCGCCGGGTCGGTGCTGCGAGAGGGCCGGCCCAACCACGCGGTCGCCACCTCCAAGACCTTCCGTCAGCTGGCCCGGATCGCCGGGGCCGCGCCGTCCAGCGAGGGCCCGTACGTGCGGCGGATGCTGCGGCACTCGGCGGTCACCGAGATCGCCGAGCGGCTGGCCAAGCTCAGCGTGGCCGAGCGGGCCGAGCTACCCGGGGTGTCCTCGGTCCGGGCCGCGCAGCTCGCCGCGGGGGCGATTGTCGCCGACGCGGCCATGGACCTGTTCGACCTGAACGAGCTGGAGATCTGCCCCTGGGCGCTGCGCGAGGGCGTGATCCTCCGCCGCCTGGACATGCTGGTCGGCTAGCCTGCTGCGGGCTGTCGGCGGCGGGGTCTACCGTCGGGACATGGTGTTCTGGCAGCTGACCATTGACGCGAACGACCCGGCTGCGCTGGCGCGGTTCTGGGCGCAGGCGCTGGGCTATCAGCCAGTGCCGCCGGCCGAGCCGCAGACGACCTGGCACGCGCACTACCGCGCCCGGCTGGGCGAGGATGCGGCCTTCGACGACCGGCTCTTCGACCCGGCCGGGCTGGGCCCGCCGATCTGGTTTCAGGGAGTGCCGGAGGCCAAGGCGGGGAAGAACCGGCTGCATCTCGACCTCTACCCCACCGGCCGCGATAGCGCGCTGCCGATGGAGCGCCGGATCGAGATCGTCGAGGCCAAGGTGGCCGAGCTGATCCGGCTGGGGGCCAGCGTGGAGCGCCGAGGCCGGCAGGACGATCCGCACGACCCGATTTACCACGTGGTCATGCACGACCCGGAAGGCAACGAATTCTGCGTCAGCTGAGACTCACCGTGACACGCAGATCCGGATCCGTGCGGGCTGCACGCGATGCGGGCCCCTCAGCCCGGTGGCCGGCGGGCCCGCTGCGTCCCTAGATACGGCCGCGAGGGGCCCGTCAGCC
>JBOHCO010000403.1:0-1050 GCA_050698895.1 Streptosporangiaceae bacterium | reverse complement strand
CACGGGCCTCATTGTGGCCGGAGTGCCTGCGGCGGCGGCCAGTCGCCTGGGAGTTCGCCGAGCCGCCGCGCATAGTCGCCTGGGTCGAACGGCCGGTGCTCGTTGACGGCCTGGTAGAGGTCGTCGCTGACCACCGCTGCGATCATGTGGATGATGTTGTGCCAGTCGTAGCCGAGGCCGGCGAGCCGCTGGGCGGTCGACCAGGTTTCGGGCGGGTCGTCGGCCAGTAGCTGGCTGGCGACTACCTGGTGCAGCGTGATGTGCAGCCGGGGACTGAATGGCTCACCGCCGGCGAGCATTTCCTCATCGTTGCGGAGCGCGTCTTCGAATTCGGGATGCTGCGCCTCGATGAGGAACGTGCGGTTGTCCTCGTCGGCCGGGTTCAGTAGTTCCAGGTCCAGGCCCTGGTAGGTGCCGTGTCCCGAGGGCACTGCCCACAATCGGCGGTCGCCGGGCAGGGGCTCATCGAACCAGCAGTCTCCCGCCTGCCCGGCTCCGAGCACCGGCTGGTTCGCCCAGGGCTGCACAACGCTGCCTGGTCCGCCTCGGCTGGCTGCCGGGCGGCGGGACGGCTCGCGGCGTCGGCCACGGCCGGGCGGGCGCCCTCGGCTTCGCGGGCTCATTCACCGATTGTCCCATCGTTCGCACTGTGGTGTTCCTGGTAAGCCCCCGACGTCCCGGAAACCGCGCGGTGCGGGGCCGTGCCCTCTGCGGGAGAGCAACGCGAGGCCCGCGGCTACGATCACCTGGTGATCCTGCGCTGCACAGGGAAGCTCCTGCGCCTTCTGGGGACGGGCCCGGCGGCCGGCCCTGATCCAGCGCCCGATGTCGAAGACTGGTACGCGAACCTGCTGTGGTCTGGCGGGCGCAAGTGCCTGCTGCTCACCCACGCAGGCACGCTGTTCTCGATCTTCGAGCCCGGCGTGCGCGCCACCCACCTGCGCGACACGCATCACCTGGTGACCAGGCTGGTTGGCCGCGAACTCGCCCGCGAGGGCCTGCCCTCCGCCACCTTCGGCGCGCTGGGGGAGCAGGAGCTAGTCGTGGCCA
>JBOHCO010000402.1:0-3181 GCA_050698895.1 Streptosporangiaceae bacterium | reverse complement strand
TGGCCGGGTCCGTAGAGCAGCGCTGCGCGTGCACTGATCATCGCCGATGAACCCCCAAACGAGGTGGACGGTATTCGGCAATAGTAGAACACGTTGCAGTTTTGGCCACCCGCGGCCGGGCGGTGTTCTTATGTAGCGGCGAGCAGCCCGGCCGCTGGGCGAAAGGTGATCAAGCTGTGGGTGTCCCGTTACTACCCCTATAGGGGCATCAACGGGACACCCACAAGCCCCAACTCTGATAACAGCAAGAAGCGGCCCGCCGCCGCCGACGACGCCCGACGAAGCGGCGGCGGCGACGCGGCAGCGACGACTCGGCGGGGCCGAAGGGGCGGGCGGGGCTAGCGGGCGAGCCACTCCCGGTAGGTGGTCTGGGCGATGACGGTGTCGTCCTTGGCGATAAGGGCGTCGCCCGAGGCGGGCGCGAACATGCCGGCGCCGTTGTCGGTGACGACGGTGCGATGGTCGCCGTGGGCGTCGAGGGTGATCCGGCCGATCTCGTCCAGCGGGAAGACCTCGGGGCCGGCGACGCTGGCCGTGCCCCGCAGGGGAGGGCCGGCGATGGCGGCGGCCACGGCCCGGGCGACGTCGGCCGAGGCCATGGGCTGGATGAGCGTGGCGGGCAGGCGGACGGTGTTCTCGTCGGCGTTCTCGGCCACGGTCGCGTCCATGAACTCGAAGAACTGGGTGGCGCGGACGATCGAGTACGGCACGGGGCCGGCCTTGAGGATGTCCTCCTGCAGCACCTTGGCGCGGTAGTAGACCAGGCCCGGCACCAGGTCGGCGCCCACGATCGAGAGGATGGCGGCGTGGCCGACGCCGGCCGCGTTCGCCGCCGCCAGCAGGTTGTCCATGGTCGTCTGGAAGAACGCCAGCGATGCGTCGTCGAAGGTCGGCGAGTTCGTCAGGTTGGCGACGACTTCAGCGCCCTTCAGCGCCTCGGGCAGGCCCCGGCCGCTGAGCAGGTCCAGGCCGGTGGACGGCGACTGCGGCTCGGCCTCGTGCCCGCTCGCGTTGAGGATCCTGACGACCTGCGATCCGATCAGCCCGGTGCCGCCGATGACAGCGATCTTCATTTCTTGAGCCCTCCTTTGCTACCGGATTTCAGATGCCGGAGTGTCGACTACGAGGAGGCGCGGAGATGAGGTTACCCGCATGACCTGCCCGGAAGGCGGGCGTCCTAACGTTGAATGAATGCCGCATTGAGGCAGTCAGCGGATTCAGTGACGACCAGGGAGCAGATTCAGGGGAGCAGATATGGGCACACGACGCACACCGGCTAGCGGCCTCGGTTCTGTAGGGTTCTCGGTCATGCGCTGCGGGCTGGCGACGACCCTGTTGTGGGTCGGGGCACTGAAGTTCCAGGAGTACGAGGTCCAGAACGCCGAGGTCCTGGTCACCTCGAGTCCGCTGACCTCGCGGCTTCGAGAGAAGCTGGGCGCGCGGACGCTCGGGCGGCTCACCGGGGTCGCGCAGCTCGCGCTGGGCTCCCTCATCGTGGCCAAGCCGGTCGCGCCTAGGGCCGCGGCGGTGGGCGGCCTCGGCGCCGCGGGGATGATGCTCGGCACGCTCAGCTTCCTGGTCACGACGCCGGAAGCGTGGCAGGAGGGCCGGGGGATGCCCCAGTTGTCGATGCTGGGCGAGGCCCTCCTGAAGGACTCGGTGCTCCTCGGTGCCGCCCTCCTCACGGCGGCCGAGTCGCTGCGAGCCGCGCGCGCCGCCAGCCAGTCGTAGGGCGCTCCGCGCGACCGGGCACACGACCGGCCGCGCGACCGGGTACGACCGGGTACTTGCGGCCCGCCGCCCAAGTACGCTACTAATGACTGCTTAGTAAGCGGTGCTGACTAAGAGGGTGGCGGCGTGCACGGCAAGTTCGATGACCTGGGCCGGTTCGCCGATCCGTCGGTGCTCATCCTGACCAGCCTGGCCGACGGGCCCAGGCACGGCTACGCGATCATGACAGACGTCGCGGCGTTCAGCGAGGTCAGGATGGAGCCGGGCACGCTGTACGGGGCGCTGTCCCGGCTGGAGAAGCGTGGCTGGATCCGTCCGCTGGACACCGAGGAGCGGCGCCGCCCCTACGAGATCACCGCCGCGGGCGAGGCCGTGCTGGCCGAGCAGCTCAAGACCATGCAGCAGGTCGTGCGCACCGGCCAGCGGCGCACCGCGACCGCCTGAGCGCGGCGACGATGATGCCCGGCCTGGCCGCCCGCCTGTCCCGCGCCCTGGTGGCCTGCTACCCGCGCCGGTGGCGGAAGCGCTACGCCCGCGAGCTGCTGGCGGTGCTGGAGCAGCACCAGCCGAGCGCCCGGACCGTGCTCAACCTGGCCGCCGGCGCCGCGAGCACCCACCTGGACCCGGCCTGGCACGCGCCCCGGCCCGGCCTGGCCCGCCTGCGCACCACGGCCCTGGCCTGCGGGGCCTTCGTCGTCGCGCTCGGCGTGCCGTTCGGCTGGTTCGTCCACACCCAGGACTGGAAGGACAGCCACTGGCACCTCGGCATCTCGGGCAGCGTGAACGCCATGGTCTTCGGCCCCGGCCAGCACATCCTGCTGACCGGCACCTCCGGGCCCATGGACGGCACCGACACCTTGTGGAACATGGCCAGCCCGGCCGGGCCCCGGCGGCTGGCGGTGTTCGAGGGCGGGGCGCCCACGACGCTGTCCCCGGACGGCCGCACCGTGGCGACCATCTCGTTCGCCGATCAGCCCCAGCTGTGGAACGTGACCCGCCCCCGCCATCCAGCCCGGCTGGTACAGCTGCGGACCGGCGATCACAGCCTGCTGTGGGGCGAGGCGTTCTCCCCTGACGGCCGGGTCCTGGCCACAGCCTTCACCGACCGGATCTACCTGTGGGACCTGACCCGCCCGGCCCGGCCTCGCCTGCTGCGCGTCCTGGCCGCCCCGGTCGTGCCGCCCTCCCCGGCCCCCTGCGGCCAGCCCATGCTCGCCCCCGACGGGCGCACCGTGGTCGACGGAGCACCCTTCGGCAGCTTCGGCATCACCCTCTGGCGCCTGCCCTGACCCGGAGTGGCCCGGTCGCCCAGTCACCCAGCCCCGCTGGTCAGCGGGACAGCAGCCGGTCGGTGTCCACGCGGCCCCGGCCGAAGGCGTCGATCCGCTTCCAGCGGCCGGGCAGGTCCAGGAGCTCGAGATGGCCGATCCACGCGGGCAGCGCCGGATCG
>JBOHCO010000401.1:0-2140 GCA_050698895.1 Streptosporangiaceae bacterium | reverse complement strand
CGACGGTGGGGAGTGGCTGGACCGGGTTCAGGTCAGGGATAGATCTGGCTGTTGTGGGCGGGACAGGACTGTGACTCGCCGCCACCGCGGTGCCTGTCCGGCGATCTGGCCGCCTTCGTCGGCGGCGCTGTTTTCCTGGCGCAGACAGGGCGTCCTCACCGGGTCCCGAGGACGCCGCGGTCGGCGGCACCCCGGCGATGAGCGCGACCGGCGCGACGACAGCCAGCGCCGTGCGGAACAGCCGGGCAGGGAAGTGGTCATTTCGTGGCCGCCTGTGAGGTATCGCCAGGAAGGTCCCCGGCGGCCGGGGGGCCGGCGTGGCCGGCCGGAGCGGGCGGCGCCGGCCACGGGCGAGGCCGCCCGGTCCAGGTCAGCCACGCCCATGCGCCCCACCCCAGTGGCAGGGTCAGCCAGAAGCTGATCAGCCGGTACAGCAGCACCGCCGCTACCGTCGATGATGCCGACCCGCCGAAGGCGACGAGCGCGATGGTAAGGCTGCCTTCCACCACGCCCAGGCCGCCGGGGGTGATGGGCAGGCTGGAGGCGAGCTGACCGGCGCCGTAGGCAAGCAGCAGCCCTTTCCACGGCACTCCGGCCCCCACGGCCAGGAAAGACACGGCCAGGCAGCTGCAATCCAGCGTCCAGTAGCCCAGTCCCCAGCCCAGGGCACTGGCCACCTTGGCAGGCGACAGGTGCACGACTGTCAGGCCAACGATGATCCGGCCGATTCGGGCAGCAAGCTTGTCTGCTGGCCAGCTGGTCAGCCGCCGGGAAAGACCCACCGCGGCGCAGACGGTCCATGCCAGCGCCCGTTGCTGGACGAAGATGGCCCCCATGACGAGGGCGAGAGCCAGGGCGCCCACGATCGGGCCGACCAGGTCCAGGCTTGCCCCCTCGGCGCGGGCTACCACGGCGCCGACGGCGGCCACTACTGCCAGCGTTACCGCTCCCGCGACGAACGTCGCCGCCAAGGACCATCCGGCTACGGCCTGGGCGGCTCCCCGGCGATGAAGCTGGCGGAAGGAGAACACTCCCGCGAAGGCCGTCCCGGCCGGCAGCGAGCCGGCGATCGCGGTAGCCGCGAGCGTAATGGCGCCCATCGGCCCAAGCGCGATCTTGACCCGGCCTGCTCGCAGCAGCACCCGCTGAATTTGCACCAGCGACAGATAGGACCCGGCCTCCACGATCACGCCCGCTAGGACCCATCCCCAGCGAAGGTGGCCGAGCGCAGCCGCCGCCTGGGTCAGCTCGCTCTTACGGCCGGCGAGCTGATCGAAGACGAGCGCCGCCAGTGCCAGCCCGAGCACGTACCTGGCCACAGGCCAGGCCCGGGACACGCGGGCCCGCCACCGCACCGCGGTCGTCATGCTCCTGCGCGCCTCCGGCGATCATCTGGCCGACTGGGCCGACAACACGCATAGTACCTAGCAGCGCGCGCCGGGCAGCGGACTGGCGCCCGGCCGCAGGCCGCACAGCGCCCCGTTGCGCCCAGCCAGTCATGATCCTTACCAACCCCGGCAGCCGATCTTCAAGACGGGGCGTCTCAGCGAATCAAACAGGCGCTCACAGCAGTAACACAAGCGAGCCGCCTGGCGGCCGCGTGGTCATCGCGTCCTTCCCGACAATCGCGAAGCCGCTTGCTCGGCGCTCATTGGTGCGACAGAACAGAATAATCCGCATGCTCAACCCCTCAGATCAGCACAGCTTGGCCAGACGCGCCGAGTCGGCAATCTGCGCATTTTCGAACGGTCGAATGGGCCGAGGCGGCGGTTCGGACGCCTCCGCCAACACACCACGGCAGCACACCAGCCAGATGCCGCCCACGCACCCCGAGCAGCTCGCTCACCTGGGCAACCCCCGGGCAGCCCTCAGGAGAGCCCACGAATCTCGACACATCCCGCGTCAGCGGGGCGCGATCTCCAACCACTCCTCAACCACAACCGACCAGGTCCCGGAACGGCGCACCCGGCCGGAACCCTCTAACCAGGGAAAGCGCCGGACCGCGCCGCGGTACTGCCCGACCGTCCCAAATGACGCAAGACGGGCCGCCACGACAACGCGCAGCGGGCCTGACCTGGGGATATATGTGGTGGCAGGTGTTGGGTTCGAACCAACGTAGGCTGAGCCGACGGTTTTACAG
>JBOHCO010000400.1:0-6525 GCA_050698895.1 Streptosporangiaceae bacterium | reverse complement strand
CTGAGCCGACCTGACCCCCGGCCCGCGGGCATCGTCCGGCGGCTCGCCCGCCGGGCTGACACCTTCGTGGCCGCCGGCTGGCAGGCTCGCCGCCGGCCCGCTGCGCCCTGGGTGAGCTGGGAGACATACCCGTTCGACGCGGACCGGGTGCCGGGGGAAAGCTACCGCGACTACCTGTTCCGCAAAGGTGTCTAATGGCACGATGACGGCGGGGTACCGGTCATGGCCACGGCCGGCCAGGGAGATGGCGCTGGCCATCGACGCGGCGGTGTCGGCGGCGCGAACTGGCGATGCCGCCGCGTTCACGGACGCGACCGACGACCTGGGCCGGATGGACCGGGAGCAGATCGCGGTCGTCCTGGGCGCCGTGACCAGGGAACTGCTCGAGCGCTCGCATCCCGACGGGCTCGGCTCCAGCGACGCCGAGCAGGTGCTGGCGAGCTGCATCAGGTCCGCGGCGAGCTGGTACGAGCCCCTCGACGGCGACTCGCTGATCCAGGCGCTGACCGGCACGCTGGGCATCCACGACCCGGACGAGTCCGCGCCTCCGGCCGGCCCGGCCGTGGTGGCGCACGGCCTGCTCCTGATCGCCGATCAGCTCACGGCCATGAGCCAGGAACTGCCGCCCGTTCTCGATCGCGCCCTGCGCGAGCTGATGCGCGCCCAGACCATTGAATTTCCGTAACCGGCCGAGCCAGCCGGCCGCCGGCCAGGCGCTCCACGTCCAGCGCGGCGAGTCAGGTGCGGCAGTATTAACCCCATGACGGAATTCACCGATGTGCCGGGCGCATTTGGCTACGGCGACTCGATCCTGGCCGGCGAGCGGGTGCGGCTGCGGGGCGTGCGCGAGGACGACCTGCCCGTGCTCGCGAAGTGGGAGATGGATGCCGGGCGCATGGCCACGCAGTCGGACTGGGTGGTGCCGCCGTCGGAGGCCGCGGCGAAGGAGCGCATCGCCAAGTGGAGCGCGAACCAGGAGGACGACCTCGGCTTCGCCATCGAGACGCTCGACGACCCGCCGGTGCTGGTCGGCAACATCGGATTGTGGGGCGCGCGGCCCAAGAACCGGTGCGCGACGCTCGGGATCGCTCTGGGCCGTGAGTTCATCGGCCGTGGCTACGGCACGGATGCGGTGCGCGTCATCGTCGGCTACGGGTTCCGCGAGATGGGCCTGCACCGGATCCAGCTCGGGGTGGCCCCGTTCAACCCGGCCGGGATCCGCGCTTACGAGAAGGCGGGGTTCACCGAGGAGGGCCGCCTGCGCGAGGCGGTGCTGCACGACGGGCACTGGTACGACGAGGTGATGATGTCTATCCTCGACCACGAGTGGGCAGCCGGCCGGCCGTCCGGCCGATGAGCGATCCGACATCGCGCCGTCGCCGCTGGGCGGGCCGGTGCGCGCATCTCAGCTGGGGCGAGGCAGGGGGACGTCCAGGGTCCGGCTTCGCTGGCCGCCCTGGCTGATGCGGTAGACGGAGACTGTCGCGGCCAGGACGTCGGCCTGGACGCCGAGCTGGACCGCCTCGGCGGCGCACGCAGCCAGTTCCCCGAGGTCCGGACACCGGCCGATGGTCATGTGCGGAACGAACAAGGCGGGCCGGCGGGCGTGCCGGAAGGGCCCGTCGTACAGGGCGTCGTGGAGCCGGGCGACCTGCTCGCCGCCCCGGCCCGCGACCGGGAACAGGTACTCCTGCTCCCAGACCCGCACCTCGGACAGGGTCAGGGCGAAGACCGGGAACCCGGCCAGGATGGCGCCCAGCTCCCGGGCCAGGGCCTGCTCCCGCCGTGGCCGGGTGACCGGGAAGACCAGGGTGATGTGCGCCGGGATACTGCCGCCCAGCGGGTCCCACCGCCTGCGGAACTCCTCAACGCTCGCCAGATCCTCCTGCGGGAAGATCACTACCGCCTGGCGTTCCGCCACCGCGGGCCGGGTCAGGGCCAGGTCACGGTGAAGGGCGCCTTGACCGGCGCGGCGTTGCCGGCGGTCACGATGACCTCGCCGTGGTAGGTGCCGCGGTGGGCGTAGGTGTGCTCGCCGGAGATGCGGTACAGGCCGTTGACCCGGGTGCCGGTGGCGTTGCGGCCGGTGACGTCCCCGGTCGTGGTGCTCCCGTCGCCCCACTTGATCTCGCAGCCGATGCCGAGGGAGGAGTCGCACATCGAGAGCGTGCTGGTCGGCCAGCCGGGGGCCGACAGCGTCGCGACCTCGCCGTCCACCCGGCCGCGGGCACTGGCGGTCAGGGTGGTCCCGATGACGGTCAGCGCCCAGGGCACCTGGGTGGAGGGGTAGAAGTTGACTCCGGCCGCCTGGAGCCGGGCGCCCTGCGTGGCCAGCCGCAGCAGGAAGTCGTGGTAGGCGGGACTGGCGGCGGTCCGCCGGGCCGAGGGTGACCAGGCCACCTCCGCGAGCGCGAGCAGCCGCGGGAAGACCATGTAGTCGACGGTGCTCAGCGTCCTGACGGTCTCGCCCCACATATCGCCCTCGACCCCGATGACGTTGCGGTCGGTGACGCCGTGGACGAAGGCGCCGGGGTTCCAGTTGTAGGCGCTGGAGACGTCGCAGCCGGCCGGGCACGCCCAGTTCATGCCCAGGGAGGGCGGCACGCTGGACCGCGCGGTGACGATGTACTTCTGATCGAGGTAGGTGTGGTTGGCCGGGGCCATCACGATCTTCATGTGCTTGGCGACGGCCTGCCGTCCGGTGACGGAGGCGGCCGACTTCCCTCCGGCGGGCTGCCAGTACTCGGCGACGGAGCCGGCGGGCAGCCGGGTCCCCTGGCCGGCGATGTCGGCCCACCCCATGACGGTCTTGCCGCGCCTGGTGACGATGGGGGCTTCCTTGTTAATGAAGGATGCATACCTCGGCGCGCTGAGCAGCGACGCGGGTACCTCGTCACCGCCGAGGTCGTAGTACGGGCCGGGGCTGGCGGCGGTGAGCTGGTCGATGATCGCCGTCATGATGGCCCAGGTGTCGCGGCTGCCCGGGCACAGCGCGCTGTAGCCGACGTCCTCGGTGTAATCCCAGTGCGGGGGGCGGAACTGCCCGCAGTCGATGCCGTGGGGGCTGGCGGGCAGCGCCGGATTACCGGAGTCGTTGTACTCGGACATGATGATCGCGTTGTCATGGCCGGGGGAGTCGACCTCGGGCACCACCGTCATGAAGTGCGCGGCGGCATCGGCGACGACGGCCTTGTACTGGGCCTGGGTCCAGAAGCCGCCGGGGTCGATGGCCCGGCCGCCGGTCCCGACCGAGCCGCGCCCGCCGATCCGGGTCAGCCTCGGGAAGCCCCGGATGGCCAGCCGGAAGCCCTGGTCGTCGCTGAGGTGCAGGTGCAGGACGTCAATCTTGTCGGCGGCGACCTGGCTGATGAGCTTCTCGACGGCGGACGGAGGCTCGAAATGGCGGGCGATGTCGAGCATCACGCCCCGGTAGGAGTAGCGCGGGTAGTCGGCGATGGTGACCGCCGGCGCGGTCCACGGCCCGCGCCGGACCGTCGGGCTGCTGATCCACGCGGGCAGGAGCTGGCGGAAGGTCTGGATGCCGTTGTACAGCCCGTGCGCGGTGGGCGCCTCGATCCTGGCCCCGGACGCGGTGGTGTCGAGCTGGTATCCCTCGGCCCGATGGGACCGCACCGCCGGCGGCTGGCCGATGGCCAGGACGACGTCGCCGGGCCGCGGCGAGCCGGTGACCACGGGCAGCGGGTAGCCGGTCGCCGGGCGCAGGTACGCGGCCAGATCCCTGGCCACCGGCAGCTCAGCGGCCGAGCCGGCGCCCGGTGCCGCGACGATCCGGGCGTGCCGGGCCAGCGTGTAGCGGCCCTGGCCGACCTTCAGCGACACCGGCTTGGGCACGACGCCGAGCGAGCCGGCCGCGCTGGCCGCAGGCCGTGCCGCGGGCGGGCTGGCGGTGGCCGCGAAGCCAGCGGCCGGGATGCCGGTCGCCAGGACCGTTAACGCAAACAGGGCGGGGAGGCGGATTCTTCGCTTCATGCTGGCTGCCTGCATCTCCTGGGTCGCCGCGCCGGCCGCTGCGGGAGGAGCACCCGGCAAACCGGACATTGTTATGATCGGGATAGCAGACCGCCACCGAGGGAGTCCAGGTCCCTGCGGAGCACGCTACGCTGGTTACAAATAACTAGCAATGGATTTCCGGAAACCAGCTACCACCGAAAGTGGGCGTAAGCGGGTGGCCGGCGACCATGAGACACGAGGCTAGGGACCTACCGTCGGCGGAGGCCAGGCGTTTTGCCTCTGGCTGGTGACGTCCCGGCCAGCCGGGTGTCGATCCACTCGGCAATCTCGGTCTGTGCGGCTGCAATCAGGTCGAAGTGCCCGCAGCCGGGATATCTGAGGTAGGCGAGTCTCGCGCCACCAGCGCGCAGGGAGTGCGCGATGTGGTCGGTGCTGGTCCGCGCCACGATCGGGTCGGCGTCGCCCTGGACGATCAGCGCTGGTGTGCGCAGCCGGAGTGCTGCAGGGTCACTGGCCGCTAGGACCGTCAGCAGCGGGCCGAGATCGGCGCCGGGCCGGAACACTCCGGTGGCCGCCAGCAGCGGCGGCGAGCCCGGGGCAAGGAGGTCGTCGATGCCGCAGCTTTCGGCCCTGGCCAGCAGGCGCAGGGCGGCCGGGGCGAGCATCTGGTGCAGGCGCACGGCGCGGTCGGCGGCAGCCGCTCCGGTCAGGATCAGGGCCAGGAAGCCCAGGGCGGAGACTGGTGCGCGGACGTGGCGAAGTCCGGCGATCATGTCGTGAGCACCGCTGGACGGGGAGAGCGCCACAGCCCCGGCCAGGTCGAGGTCCGGGGCCCAGGCTGGCGCCAGGCTGGCGCTGAACAGAGCGGCGTGGCCGCCCTGGGAGTGCCCCATCACGACCCACCGCCTGCCGATGCCCGGCCGGAGCTGGCGTGCGGCGAGCAGCATGTCGACGATGCCGCGCGCCGCGGACGCTCCGACCAGGTATGGGTGCGGGCCGGGGGTTCCAAGGCCCTCGTAATCGGTTTTGGTGACCGCCCAGCCGCGCTTGACCCACTGGTTCAGCATGGCGTCGGCGAGCTGGTTGTAGATGTGGCAGGGATGGCCGGGCGCGTCCCGGGACGGAGCGCAGGTGTCGGCAACGCCGGTTGTGCCGTGGGCCCAGCTGAGGACTGGCCAGCCCCCAGCAGGCGCCTGCCCAGGCGGTATCGAGATCGTTCCGGATACCGCGGTGTCCTGGCCGGCCAGGGTCGTGGAGTGGTAGAGGACGAGCAGGTTCTCGGCGGCGCCGGGGAGGGCGGCGGCACCGGTCAGCTCCCGTGACCAGATCACCGCTCCGGGTGGCCCGGCCGGAAGGGGCGAGGGCGGCCGGTAGAAGCCCAGCCCGTCCGGACCGGGGCGGCCGACAGTCACCCGGCCGGTCCTGCACCGGGGGGAAGGACCGGCGAGTTAGCCCAGCACGGCCGCGGGCACGAGCAGGACCCGCACGAGCAGGACCCGCACGAGCCATGGAGGACCGGACGGCTGCGCGTGGCCGCCGGCGCGCTCATCGGGTGCCTCCGTGCTGGCCGGGGCGGCCAGGATGGGTATGCAGCGCCGCGAGGAAGCGCAGGATCGCCCCGGCAGTGATATCGGGCTGCTGTGACTGGGGATAGTGCCCGGCCCCGGGCACCATGACGATCTGCGCCCGCAGACCGCGGGCGATCCAGCCGGCTTCCGCGCGCGGATCAGCGAAGTCGGGGCGGCGAAGTGGCGCCACGACCCGGTCGCGGTACTCGCCGAAATCTGGGGGACGCTGGCCGGCGTACAGCTTCGGCAGGTAGGTCTTCCAGATCGTGACGGAGGAACGGGACTTCGTGGGGTCTGCCGGAGTGGTCATGCCCCGATGGTGACGGGCCGGGGCAGCGCAGTCGCTAGGGACCTTCCTAGGGTCGGCCCCTAGCTTTGCCCCGGAGCCGCTGCCGTGCGGATTTCCGCGGCCTCCCGCCGCGCGGTCCCGAAGTCTAGGGCCGAACCCCAGGGCCTCCCCTAGCGACACCGCTGCAGGACCCGGCCAGGGTGAAAGCACCGCAGCCGGAGGGCGGCCGCCGATAAGACCAGGAGACCGATATGCACGACAGGAAATCCCTCGCCTATGCACCACCGGCTTCCGGCCCGCGAGCCCGCGAGGATGCGCGGGGCGGCCACCTCAGCCGATTGGAGCATCCGGCAGGTCAGGCAGTCCGGGCTCGCCAGCGGATACTGGCCGTCTTCCTCCCCATCACCGCGGTGCTGTACATCAGCTGCGAGGCACTGGACCCCCGGGGCACCGACCAGGTGGCCACGAACATGGCCGTCGCGTTCCGGCTGCTGCCGATCGCGGCGGCCCACTCGTCCCAGCTCTACCTGGCAGGCTCGCTGTCGCTCCTGGCGCTCGGCGGCCTGGCGGTGTCGTATGGGGCGATCGCGCTGCTGATCACCGGCCGGGGGTGGGTGATCGCCACCGTGGCCGCGCTGGTGGGAGCCGCGGGCGCGTTCACCGGGGCCCTGCTCAACGTCCTGGTCGGAGTCAACC
>JBOHCO010000399.1:0-4504 GCA_050698895.1 Streptosporangiaceae bacterium | reverse complement strand
TGCATCAAGGCCGGCTGCAAGCCCGGCGGGATGGTGCTCGACCCGTTCTGCGGCACCCGCACCACGGCATCGCCGCGCTAATCCTCGGGCGGCGCTTCACCGGCATCGAACTCAACCCCGCCTTTGCCGCCCTGGCCGCGGAAACGCCTCCCGTGTGCCGCCGAGCCTGGGCCTTCCACCGAGGCGGCCACGCAATGACCGGCGCGGCGCAGCCGCCCAGTGGCGACCCGGCAAGAAAGCCTGTCACCAGAAGGCGACAAACCCCCTGCTCGCACCCTCCCAAAACGCGGCCCGGCACGTACCCTCGCAGCCTCGGCGCAGGGCCGGGCCGACCACGACGCCGGACGCACCGTCACGGCACCAGCCGAAGACCCGTCCGCGTCGTGCTGCCCGACGAGCCGCCCGCGCTCACCCCGGCAGCGGCCCGGGCCCTGCTCCGGATCCTGCTCAAAGCCCACGCCGAATCGACGGACCGTCAATCGGGAGACCGGCCGTGACAGACATGACCACGCGGCTAACGTTCTGGGGCCGGGTGTCCACCGAGGACAACCAGGATCCCGAGTCATCCCGCGCCTGGCAGATCATCCGCGCGAAGACTCTCATCGCGCCCCATGGCGGGCAGATCGTCGCCGAGTTCTTCGACATCGACAAGTCCCGCTCGATCCCGCCCCAGCGCCGGCCCGAGGCCAGCGCCCTGCTCGCCGCGCTGGCTGACCCGAACCGGGGATTCAATGCCGTCGTGGTGGGGGAGCCGCAGCGGGCGTTCTACGGCAACCAGTTCGGCAACACCTTCCCGCTGTTCGAGCACTACCGAGTGCCGATGTGGGTACCGGAGGTCGGCGGCCCCATCGACCCCGAGAACGAGGCCCACGACCTGATCATGTCCGTGTTCGGCGGGGTCTCGAAGGGCGAGCGCAACCGGATCAAGATCCGCGTCCGCACTGCCATGGCGGCACAAGCCCAGCTCGAGGGACGCTTCCTCGGCGGCCGGCCGCCCTACGGATACAAGCTCATCGACGTAGGCCCGCATCCCAACCCGGCCAAGGCCGCCGACGGCAAGCGGCTGCACGCTCTGGCGATCGATGAGCCGGCCGCCGCAGTGGTCGAGCGGATCTTCGCCATGTTCATTGCCGGATGCGGCATCTATGCCATCGCGGAGGCGCTGACCCGCGATGGCATCCCGTGCCCGTCCGCGCACGACCCAGACCGCAACCAGCACCGCTGCGGCGTCGCCTGGAGCAAGTACGCCGTCCGCGCGATCCTCACCAACCCGCGCTACACCGGCCGCCAGGTCTGGAACCGGCAGCGCAAGGACGAGGTACTCCTCGACGTCCACGACGTCGCCCTCGGCCACACCACCAAGATGCGGTGGAACGACAACGAGAAGTGGATCTACTCCGACCAGGTGGTGCACCCGCCGATCATCGACGAGGAGGCCTTCAAGCAGGCCCAGGACATCCTCGCCGCCCGCAGGCACGCGCCGCGCCGCGACCACAAGCCACACCGCTCCAAGCACGCCTACGCCCTGCGCGGCGTCCTGGTCTGCGGCCTGTGCGACCGCAAGATGCAAGGCCACTGGGCCAACCAGGCTCCCTACTACCGCTGCCGGTTCCCGAACGAGTACGCCCTGGCCAACCAGGTGCATCACCCGCTCAACGTCACGCTGCGCCAGGACGTGGTACTCCCGCCGCTCGACGAATGGCTCGCGGGCAAGTTCGGCCCCCGCTACCTGGACGGCACCATCGACGAGCTGGCCGCCGTCGCCATCCGGCCCGACCTGCCCGACGACGATCACGACGAGCGCCAGGCCAAGATCGCCGAGTGCGACCGCAAGCTTGCCAGCTACCGCGCCACGCTCGACGCCGGAGCCGACCCCGCCACCGTCGCCGGCTGGATCACCGAGACCGAGGCCGAGCGCGCCAGGTATAAGGCCATGCGACGCCCAGAGACACCACGGGCCACGATCAGCCGTGACGACATCGCCGCACACGTCGCCCGCCTGGCCGACGTCCTGACCGTCCTGCGCGACGCCGACCCGGCGGACAAGGCCGACATCTACCCTCAGCTAGACCTGCGGCTGACCTACGAGCCAGGCGACGATCCGGCTGTTCGAGCCGAGATCCCCGTCGTCCCTGCTCACCATTGGTTTTTCGAAAGTGTCCGAGGGGGGACTTGAACCCCCATGCCCTTTTGGGGCACTAGCACCTCAAGCTAGCGCGTCTGCCTATTCCGCCACCCGGACGTGGGCCGCGGCTCACGCCGGGCCGGCCTCACGATAGCAAACATGAGGGCCTGACGGCGAGACGAGTTCCGCCTGACTGGGGGCATAGCAGTCACCCAGCCCCCCATGATGCGACCATGACGAGATGACCGAGAACTCTGCCGCCGCGGGCCAGCCCGACCCAGCTGAGGACCCCCAAGCCCAGCCTAAAACCGCAGCCCAGCCCAGCACCGCCGCCCAGGACCAGGTCGCCACCCTGGCCAGCGAACTGATCAGCATCGACACCAGCAACCCCGGTGACAACTCGGGCCCCGGTGAGCGCACCGCGGCCGAGTACGTCGCCACCATCCTCGCCGACGCTGGCCTCGAGCCGCAGATCCTCGAGTCCGCCCCCAAGCGCGCCAGCGTCATCGCCAGGATCAGCGGCACCGACTCCTCAAGGCCCGCCCTCCTGATCCACGGTCACCTCGACGTCGTCCCCGCCGACGCGAAGGACTGGCGGGTCCACCCGTTCTCCGGCGAGGTGGCCGAGGACTGCGTCTGGGGCCGCGGCGCGGTGGACATGAAGGACATGGACGCGATGATCCTGGCCGTGGTCCGCCAGCGACTCGCCGAGGGCCGCCGCCCGAACCGGGACATCGTGCTGGCGTTCCTGGCCGACGAGGAGGCGGGCGGCAACTACGGGGCGGGCTGGCTGGTGGACAACCATCCGGACCTGTTCGACGGCGTGACGGAAGCGATCAGCGAGGTCGGCGGGTTCAGCGTGACGATCGGCGGGCAGCGCCTGTACCTGATCCAGACGGCCGAGAAGGGCATCGCCTGGATGCGGCTGACGGCCCGCGGGACGGCTGGTCACGGATCGATGGTGCAGCCGGACAACGCGGTGACCACGCTGGCGGAGACGATCGGACGGCTGGGCCGGCACGAGTGGCCGGTTAGGGAGACCGAGGCGGCGTTCGCGTTCCTCAGGGAGGCCAGCGTGGCGCTGGGGGTCGAATTTTCCTTTAACAAGGTCCCCGACGTACTCGGCAAGATCGGGCCGATCGTGCGCATGGTGGGCGCGACCACCCGCAATACGCTCAATCCGAGCGTGCTGCAGGCCGGCTACAAGGTGAACGTCGTGCCGCAGACGGCCACGGCTCAGGTCGACGGCCGCTTCCTGCCGGGGTACGAGGACGAGTTCTTCGGCGTGGTGGATGAGCTGCTCGGGCCGGGCGTGGAGCGGGAGTTCATCCGGAACTACCCGGGGGTTGAGACGACCTTCGACGGTGACCTGGTGGCGGCGATGGGCGAAGCGGTCCTGGCCGAGGACCCGGAGGGGCGGCTGGTGCCCTACTGCCTGTCGGGCGGGACGGACGCGAAGTCGTTCAGCCGCCTGGGCATCCGGTGCTTCGGCTTCGCGCCGCTGCGACTGCCGCCGGACCTGGACTTCGCGGGGATGTTCCACGGGGTGGACGAGCGGGTGCCGGTGGACGCGCTCCGGTTCGGGGTCCGGGTGCTGGACGACTTCCTGGACCGCTGCTAACCCTTTGGCGAGGTCAGGGGACCAATACCACGCCAATAGGAGCACAAGGGCGAGTCCGGATGCGATGTCGTTCCAGCGGAATGTCGCATGCGCACGTTCAGTAGTGGTAACGTGACGCATTGTGTGGGGCTGAACCCCCGGCGCGCAGGGTCCATGTGCGGCGTTCCGGTCATCGGTCTCACGCTTGGCGGGTTCCGGGAGGGCTCTCCCGGAACCGCGAACGCCTGGTCGTCGAGGAGGGTCGCCTGTGAGGCCGGAACAGGCTCACGGTCCGGGGCCGCTGGCCCGCGGCCGCGCCAGGGCACGGTGGCGCGTGACCGCGGTCAGCGCGCGGGCCTGGCGCCTGGGCTGCTGGATCCTCGCGGCCAGTCACTCGGGTGTACGCCCGCTCCGGCGGCCACGGATCAGCGACGCAGCCCCCGGGCCGCGCGCGGCCGTGGCCGCCCCCCGGCACCGCTGCTTACCGAGCTAGATCCCGCTGACCGGTCAGCGGGACCGACGCACGCCCCACAAAGTAACTCTAAGTCACTAACTGAAGACACAGAGCTTCGGCGGACGATCAACTGACCGGGGCTCAGGAAGAAAGGCCCTGGAGTAATGCTGGCTCTGCTCGCGGCGCAGGAGGCCGCCGTTATCGCCTCCGGACATGGCTCGCCGCTGACGGCTCCGATCGGCACCGGCACGGTCGACGGGTTCGCGGCGGGGATGCTGCTGTCGGGCGTGGTGTTCCTGCTGATCCTGGCTCAGCGGCGGGCCGC
>JBOHCO010000398.1:0-8036 GCA_050698895.1 Streptosporangiaceae bacterium | reverse complement strand
GCCCCGGACAGCAGCGCGATGGCCGCGGCCACGGTCGCGGTGGCGGCGTAGGCGTCATGCCGCGGCACCGCCTTGTCCAGCAGCCCGGTCACGTAGATGGCGAACCCGGCGGCCAGGCCGCCCAGCGCCGCGGCCGCGGCCGAACTGGCCTTGGCCAGCGCGGCCATCCGGGCCACGGCGATCGGCTCCAGCGGCTTCCCGGCGCGGCGGCCGGTCAGCCGGGCCCGGAGGTTGTGCCCGGCGACGGCCTCGCCGACGGCCAGCAGCAGCATCGCGGGCACCGCGGTCCACGGCAGGGGCGGCAGGGTGGCGAAGCTCTGCCGCACGACCACCCAGGCCACCACGGCGGCGATCACCGCGATGGCCAGCAGCGGGCCGGGCCGGGTCGGCGTCATCTGGCCCTCTCGCCCGGGCTGGCCGGCGGCAGGGTCAGGGCGGCGCCGTCGACCCGGCGCACGCCCTCGGTCTCGGTCGCACGGACCAGGCCAGCCACCCGGCCGCGGCCGGGCAGCACCGCGTCCGGGTCCGCCTCCAGCCACGGCACAAGCACGAACGCGCGCTCGTGGGCCCGCGGGTGGGGCAGGGTCAGCTCGGGATCGGCGCTGATCTCGTCGCCGTAGGCGATGACATCCACATCCAGCGTGCGCGGTCCCCAGCGCTGCGCCCGGACCCGGTGCAGGGCCGCCTCGGCGGCCTGACCCAGGCTCAGCAGCCCGGCGGCGGGCAGGCTGGAGCGGCCCAGCAGCACCGCGTTGAGGTAGTCGTCCTGGGGCGGGCCGCCCACCGGGGCGGTCTCGTAGACGCCGGAGACCGCGGTGCACCGGAACTCGCCTGCGCACAGCAGGTCGACCGCCTGCTGGAGATTGGCCAGCCGGTCGCCCAGGTTGGTGCCCAGGGCGAGCACCGCCTCCCGGTCGGCGGGGACGGGACCGGTCACGGCCGGCTCCGGGAGATGGTCACGGTGACGTCGGCGACGATCTGGGTCACCGGGGCGTGCGGCTTGTGCACGGTGATCTCGACCTCGCGGACCGCCTCCGCCTCCAGGCAGGCGGCGGCCAGCCGGTCGGCCAGCGTCTCGATCAGCGCCGCCGGCGGCCCGGTGACGATGGCGGCCAGCCGGTCGGCCAGCGCCCCGTAGTCCACCGTCAGCGTCAGGTCATCGGCCGCCGCGGCCGCCCTGGTGTCCACCCCGAGCACGGCGTCGACGATGAACTCCTGGCCGATGGCACCCTCGTGGCCGAGCACGCCGTGACGGCCGAACGCCCGCAGCCCCCGCAGCGAGATCCGGTCCAGGGTCACTGGCTCCCGCTCCCTGCGGCCTGGTCGCGCTCGGCCCGCTGGTCCCGCTCGGCCCGCTGGTCCCGCTCGGCCAGTTGCTCGCGCTCGGCCTGCCGGACGCGCGCCACGACCCGGACCGCGTCCGCGTTGGCCGGGACCTCGTGCACCCGCACGCACCAGGCACCGGCCGCCGCGGCCAGGGCGGTCAGCGCGACGGTGGCGTCGTCACTTTCGGTGAACGGCCGGGGCTCACCGTCGGGCCCGGCCAGCAGCCGGCCGATGAAGCGCTTGCGCGAGGCGGCGAACAGCAGCGGGAACGGCGACCCGGGCCCGCCCAGGACCGGGATGTCGCGCAGGCTGGCGATCAGCGCCCAGTTGTGCCGGGCCAGCTTCGCGAAGCCCAGGCCCGGATCCACGATGATCTGCCCGCGGTCCACGCCGTCGGCGATCACATCGTGCACGCGCAGGCTCAGCTCGGCGCGGACATCGGCGAGAACATCGTCATAGACGGCCTTGCCGTACATGTCGGCGCTGTGCCCGCGCCAGTGGTTGATCACGTAGGGCACGCCCGCGGCGGCGATCACGGCGACCATGTCCGGGTCGGCCAGTCCGCCGCTCACGTCATTGACCATTCGCGCGCCGGCCCGCAGTGCCTGCTCGGCCACCTCGGCGCGCATCGTATCCACGCTCACGCAGATGCCGGCCGTGACCAGCCCGGTGATCACCGGCATGACGCGTCGCAGCTCTTCCCCGGCCGGGATCCGCTGCGCGCCGGGCCGGGTCGACTCACCGCCCACATCCACGAGGTCGGCGCCGGAGGCGACCAGCGCCGCGCCGCGGGCCGCGGCCGCGTCCGGGTCCAGCCAGCTGCCGCCGTCCGAGAACGAGTCGGGCGTGACGTTGACCACGCCCATCACCAGGCAGCGCGGCGCGCTGGGCAGGCCGGGCAGCCGCCCCGGCGGCGGCGCGGCCTGCGCTCCCGCGTCGTGCGTCATAGGGGCCAATCTACGGTCTGCGGGCT
This sequence comes from Streptosporangiaceae bacterium, assembly GCA_050698895.1. Classification (GTDB taxonomy): domain Bacteria; phylum Actinomycetota; class Actinomycetes; order Streptosporangiales; family Streptosporangiaceae; genus DASUBV01. Next base: position 5,737 of record JBOHCO010000398.1, on the reverse strand, counting down.
AGGACACAGGACGCGGCTGGGGTCGCTCACCCCGCAGCCGCCGACGCAGCCGCCCCAGGCCCAGCTTCGCGGCGATCCGCCGCGGCTTCAGCGTGGGCCAGACCAGGAACGCCTCGGCCTCCATCGCGGCCAGGCCGATCCGGGGCAGGTCCCTGGTGTTGGGGAAGACCAGGAACCGCGGCACCCACTGCGGGCAGAACTTGGCGTTGAACTTGTACAGCGACTCGATCTGGAACCACCGGGACATGAACAGCAGCACCCGCCGCCAGGCCCGCAGCACGGGGCCGGCGCCGATCCGCTCGCCCCGCTCCAGCGCCGCGCGGAAGACCGCGAAGTTGAGCGAGATGCGCTTGATCCCGAGCTCGGCCGCGTGCCCGATGGCCTCCACGATCAGGAAGTCGTTCAGGCCCGGCGAGGCGGACCGGTCGCGCCGCATCAGGTCCAGCGAGAGCCCGTCACTGCCCCAGGGCACGAAGTGCAGGATCGCCCGGAGCACCCCGTCCTCGGTGGCCGTGGCCACCACGCAGCGGTCGTCGTCGGCCCGGCCGACCCGGCCCAGCGCCATGGAGAACCCGCGCTCGGTGGAGCCGCCCAGCCACCGCTCGGCCTGCCGGGCCAGGCGGCGCATCTCGTCGGGCGCGATGTCGCCCACCCGGCGGATCTCGGCCGCGTAGCCCTGGCGGCAGACCCGCTTGACCATCTGCCGGACGTTGCGCATCTGGCGGCCCTGCATGGAGAAGTCGGCCACGTTGACGATGGCCTCGTCGCCCAGTTCCAGGGCGGTCAGGTCGCCCTCCCGGCACCAGACCTCGGCACCCTGCTCGCCGCAGCCGATCACGGCCGGCACCCAGGCGTGCCGGGCCGCCTCATCCAGGAACGCGTGGATCGCGCCCGGCCAGGCCTCCGAGTCGCCGAGGGGGTCGCCGCTGGCCAGCATGACGCCCGACTGCACCCGGTAGCCGATGCAGGACTTGCCGGTGGGCGACCAGATGACGCTCTTGTCGTCGCGCAGCGCGAAGTAGCCGAGCGAGTCCTGCTCGCCGTGCTTGTCGAGCAGCTGCCGGATCGCCGCCGCGTCCGGCGGCCGCAGCCGCCCGGTCGGGTGGGCCGGCCGCAGGAACAGGTAGCCCACCACGATCAGCGTGAACAGCCCGAGGCCACCGGACAAGGTGTAGAAGAGGTCGGTGCGGGACTCGGTGGAGAACTGCACCGGCCCGGCCACGCCGACCAGCCCGTAGACGACCGTGCGCGCTCGCTCGATCAGCGAGTAGTGGCCCTCCAGGCCATTGGCCACGGACAGGTAGGCCACGCCGATGATGATGTCGGCGACGGCCAGCACGCACAGCGCCCACAGCGCGCGCCACCGGTTGCGGGCGTCGCCGACGGCGTAGAACTGCCTCCGGTAGGCGATGAGCAGGACCAGCACCAGGATGGCCACGCACTCGGAGACCAGGTGCGGGACCCGCGGCGGCCGCTGGACCACCGCGTGGATCACCACGTTGATGGCGAGCAGGACCGTGACCGCCTCCCACGCCCGGCGCTTGCGCTTGCGCAGGCCGTAGGACGTCATCACCAGCGCCAGGCCGATGATGACGTCGGCGATCCGGCTCAGGCCGCCCAGCCCGAAGGGCGTGACCTCGGCGATCCGGTGCAGGCGGTAGCGGTGGTAGATGTTCTCGGAGAACCCGGGCAGCAGACCCTGGACGATATAGAGCAGCCCGATGACCATGCTGAGCAACCGCGCCGTGCGGGGGACCCAGCGCCGCTGCTGCCGCCGGTCCGGCGCCCGCGGGCCGGCCGGGCGGGCGGGCTTGGGCTCGCGGTCGCCGTCGGTGGCACCGGGCTCGGCCATGGTCAGCCCGCTTCTGTTTGTCAACTCGGACAAGGTGCTCAAGCCCCTGTTCACGGGGCATCAGCGTAGTCATCGCCACGGCCAGACGCGGGCAAACCCTCGAACGTGCCTGAGGGTAAGCTCAACGCCGGTCCATGAGCAGGCTCATCGCCTCTGCCCGTGTGCTGTCGGACTCTAGGAAGGATCCGCGAACTGCGGACGTGACGGTCTTGGCCCCCGGCTTGCGCACCCCGCGCATGGACATACACAGGTGCTCCGCCTCGATAACCACGATAACGCCGCGCGGTTCCAGGACCGTCATCATAGCGTCGGCGATCTGACTGGTCATGCGTTCCTGGACCTGGGGCCGGCGAGCGTAGACGTCCACCAGCCGGGCCAGCTTGGACAGCCCGGTGATCTGGCCCTTCACGTTCGGGATGTACCCGACGTGGGCGTTGCCGAAGAACGGCACCAGGTGGTGCTCGCACGTCGAGTAGAGCTCGATGTCGCGCACCAGCACCATCTCGTCGTACTCGGCGTCGAAGACGGTCGTGAGCACGTCCTCGGGCGCCTGCCGCAGGCCGGCGAACTGCTCCGCGTAGGCGCGGGCAACCCGGGCGGGAGTGTCGATCAGACCATCCCGCTCCGGGTCCTCGCCAATGGCCAGCAGGATCTCCCTGACCGCCCGCTCAACGCGCGGCCGGTCGATCTCCGAGCTCGGCTGATTGTCCGGGATCAAAGAGGACCGCCGGGACCGCCGTCACCACCCGGTTCCCCGGAGGGCGAGCCGAACGGGTTCGACTGCGTGCCGAACGGGTCCTTGAAGTCCTTGGTGTCGTTCAGGCCGGGCGGGGCCTGGCCGTTGCCGGACGTCGGCAGCTCCTTGCTGTCCGAGGCCGCGATCAGGGCCAGCTCCTTGGGCGTCAGCACCGGCGGGCGGTCCGAGGGCAGCCGCTTGCCGTACCCGGTGTAGGAGCCGCGGGTGGGCCGCTTGTGCACCGGCGCGAAGATCTCGAGCACCTGGCTGCGGGTCAGCGTCTCGTGCTCCATGAGCTGCAGCACGAGGTGATCAAGCACGTCGCGGTACTGGACCAGGATCTCCCAGGCCTCGTCGTGGGCCGACTCGATCAGCCGCCGGACCTCATCGTCAATGGCCGAGGCGATCTCCTCGGAGTAGTCCCGGCTGTGCGACATCTCCCGGCCCAGGAACGGCTCGCCGTCGCCGGTGCCGAAGCGCCGGGCGCCCAGCCGCTCGCTCATCCCGTACTCGGTGATCATGCCGCGGGCCACCGAGCTGGCCTTCTCGATGTCGTTGGCCGCGCCGGTGGTGGGCTCGTGGAAGACGAGTTCCTCGGCGGTCCGGCCGCCGAGCAGCATGGCCAGCTGGTCCATCATCTCCACCCGGCTGACCAGGAACTTGTCCTCGGTCGGCGCCGAGGCGGTGTAGCCCAGGGCGCGGCCGCGCGGGATGATCGTGATCTTGTGGACCGGGTCGGCGTGCGGCAGCGCGTGCCCCACGAGCGCGTGGCCGCCCTCGTGGTAGGCGATGATCTTGCGCTCCTTCTCGGACAGCAGCACGCTCTTGCGCTTGGGGCCGGCGGTGACCCGGTCGATGGCCTCTTCCAGCGAGCCCATCGAGATCTGATGCTCGTTCCACCTGGCCGTGAGCAGCGCACCCTCGTTGATGACGTTGGCCAGGTCCGCGCCGGTGAAGCCCGGCGTCCGGCGCGCGATCATGTCCAGGTCGACGTCCGGGGCGAACGGCTTGCCCCGTGCGTGCACCCGCAGGATGCCCTTGCGCCCGGCCAGGTCGGGCTGGGCGACGACGATCTGCCGATCGAAGCGGCCCGGCCGCAGCAGCGCCGGGTCCAGGATGTCGGGCCGGTTGGTCGCGGCGATCACGATGACGCCGCCCTTGGTGTCGAAGCCGTCCAGCTCGACCAGCAGCTGGTTCAGGGTCTGCTCGCGCTCGTCGTGGCCGCCGCCGAAGCCCGCGCCGCGGTGCCGGCCGACGGCGTCGATCTCGTCCACGAACACGATCGCCGGCGCGTTGGCCTTGGCCTGCTCGAACAGGTCGCGGACCCGGGAGGCGCCGACGCCGACGAACATCTCCACGAAGTCCGAGCCGGAGATCGAGTAGAAGGGCACTCCGGCCTCGCCGGCCACCGCGCGGGCCAGCAGCGTCTTGCCGGTGCCGGGCGGGCCGTAGAGCAGCACGCCCTTGGGGATCTTGGCCCCGATGGCCTGGAACTTGCCGGGGCTCTGCAGGAACTCCTTGATCTCCTGGAGTTCCTCAATGGCCTCATCGGCCCCGGCCACGTCGCCGAACGTCGTCTTGGGCGTGTCCTTGGTGATGAGCTTGGCCTTGGACTTGCCGAAGTTCATCACCCGCGAGCCGCCGCCCTGCATCTGGTTCAGGAAGACGAAGAACAGCAGGAAGATGGCCAGGAACGGGAGCCAGCCGAGGATCAGGGTCCAGAACGAGCTGCCCTTGGGCACCACCACGTTGTAGTTGCTCAGCGTGCCCTTCTGGACCTGCTTCTGGAGCAGGCCCGCGAGCTGCTGACCCTGGTTGCCGACCCAGTCCGCCTCCAGATGCTGCCCACCCTTGGTGGTGATCTGGATGGTCTGGTTGGAGTCGGTCAGGATGGCGCTCTTGACCTGACCCTGGTCGATCTTCGCGATCACCTGGGAGGTGTTGGCCGGAGAGTAGGTCTGACTTGACCCGGCCAGCCGGAAGACAAATAGGAACACGATGACAACAAGGAGGATGGCGAGCACCCATCCGCGGAAGATGCGCTTCAGATCCATCGACGAACGGCCCCGCTGGTGTCGGGCCGATCCCTCCTGACGAGCCCCATGCTCCGCCGACTACCGGCGGAACTGCCTTGCGTTCCAGCGTTCACGCTTGGCTTCCTCAACTAGCTAGCTTCTCCCGCCAGACGGCAACGGGGAACAACCGACGGTACACCGGGCCGACAGCAACCGGCACGCAGGTGGCTCCCGGCAGCCGACAGCGCGCCGACGGCTTCCGATACGCCTCCTACCCACGTGAACGTATTTCATCTCCCAACGTGTTCCCGCCCGGCTGCGCGCCGCCGGATTGGCTGGTGGGAGCCGGGTCCGGCTACTCCGGATCGCCGCCGTAGACCTGCGGGGCCAGCGTGCCGACGAACGGCAGGTTGCGGTAACGCTCGGCGTAGTCCAGGCCATAACCAACGACAAAGGCGTCATCAATGTCGAATCCGGTGTAAGCCACATCGACCTTTATCCGCGCCGCCGTCGGCTTGCGCAGCAGGACGCACACCCGCACCGACGCGGGGCCGCGCGAGGCCAGGTTCCCGACCAGCCAGGACAGGGTCAGGCCCGAGTCGATGATGTCCTCCACCACCAGCACGTGCCGGCCGGTGATGTCGGTGTCGAGGTCCTTGAGGATGCGGACCACCCCGGAGGACTGCGTCCCCGACCCGTAGGAGGACACCGCCATCCAGTCCATCTCCACCGGCAGGTGGATGGCCCGGGCCAGGTCGGCCATCACCATGACGGCGCCCTTGAGGACGCCGACCAGCAGGAGTTCGCGGTCAGCGTAATCGGCGTCGATCTGCGCGGCCAGCTCCGCGATGCGCTGCTGGAGCTGCTCGGGGGTGATCAGGATCTCCTTGAGATCGGCCCCGATGTCAGTCGCGTCCACCTAGCTCCTCCGATCCCAGCACCCCGCCAGATCCCGCGGGCGCGTCAAATAGCAGCCTGCCACACCGCCGCCAGCACCGAACGCGGCCCGGCAGGTCCACCCCGCGCTGCCCGCGCCAGCCGGTGACCAGGGCGTCGATCTCGATGACATGGCGCTGGGCGAGCGCGCCCGCGGGGGCGCCCGCGGCCAGCGCGGCGGCCCGGAGGACCCGGCCG
>JBOHCO010000397.1:0-6558 GCA_050698895.1 Streptosporangiaceae bacterium | reverse complement strand
GACACCGGCAGCCTGGACCTGGTCCGGCAGGCCGACGACGCGGCCATCAAGGCCGGCGTGACCGTGACGGTGTCCAGCGGCGACGCCGGGGTGACCAACACCATCGGCTCCCCCGCCACCGACCCGGGCGTGATCTCGGCCGGCGCGTCGACCACCTACCGCGGCTACGCGCAGACTGGCATCGGCGGCATCACGGCGCCGGGCGTCAAGGGCTGGCTCGACAACAACATCAGCGGCCTGAGCGGCGGCGGCTTCGCCCAGGACGGGGCCACGGTGGACGTGGTCGCCCCCGGCGACCTGAACTGGGCGCTGTGCACTCCCAACCCGGCCCGGTGGTTCGCGTGCACCAACTTCGCCGGGCAGCCCGCCTCGGTCGAGCTGCAGGGCGGCACCAGCGAGGCGGCCCCGCTGACCGCGGGCACGGCCGCGCTGGTCATCCAGGCCTACCGGCAGTCACACCACGGCCAGACCCCGTCCCCGGCGGTGGTCAAGCGGATCATCGTGTCGACGGCGCAGAACATTGACGCCCCCGGCGACCAGCAGGGCGCCGGCATCCTCGATGCCTACCAGGCGGTGCTGGCGGCCAAGTCCTATCCCGGCGGCACCTCGGCCCCGGCCGGGCACGCCGTGCTGGACAGCGCGACCCAGCTCAACGCGGTCGGGCCGGCCGGCACCACCGAGCACCTGTCCGAGACCCTCACCAACGACGGTCAGGGCAGCGTGACCGTGGGCGTGTCCAGCCGCACGCTGTCGGCCTACCACCCGGTGTCCACCAAGACCCTGTCGCTGACCCAGGCGGCGGGCTACAGCCAGGCGGTCGCCTTCAACGTGGCGCCCGGCCAGGCCCGGCTGAACGCCTCGGTGTCCCTGGTCGGGGTGGTGAACATCAGCCTGATCGCCCCCGACGGCGACCTGGCCGAGTACAACCTGCCCCAGGGTGTCGGCAACTACGGCAACGCCCAGGTCGCCGACCCGGCACCAGGCAAGTGGACGGCGCTGGTCTCCACCTCCTCCACCGCCTCGTCGGTGCCGGCGCAGTTCCAGGCCAGCACCGCTACCTGGCGCCAGTTCGGTCACCTGTCGGCCGGCTCGGTCTCGCTCGCGCCCGGCGCGTCCAAGACCATCGGGCTGACCGTCAGCACGCCGGCGCGGCCCGGTGACCAGGCCGGCTCGCTCGTCCTGCACAGCTCGGCCTCAGGCCCCGCGTTCACCGCGGTGACCTCGGTGCCGGTCACGCTGCGCTCGCTGGTCCCGGCGCCGAACCCGGCGTACGCCTTCACCGGCACGCTGACCGGCGGCAACGGCCGCCAGTCCAACACCGGGCAGACGGTCTACTACCAGATGCAGATCCCGGCCGGGGACAAGGCGCTGAACGTCAGCGTCGCAACCGGGAGCGCGGGCAACACCATGCTCGCCGAGCTGGTCAGCCCGTCCGGCCTGGCCGCCTCCACGGCGGTCAACGGCCTGCAGACCACGACCCCCGGCGGCAGCGGCACGCTCCAGCCGGAAAAGGGCACTCAGCTGCACGTGCTCAGCCCCGCGGCAGGCACGTGGACGCTGATCGCGGACTTCTACAACACGGTGTCCGGCACGGCGTTGGCCCAGCCCTTCCGGGTCACGGTCAGCGACCTCCCGGCCGGGGCCCGCACGTTCGGCCTGCCCGACTCGGCCAGCAGCCGGCTGGCCGCCGGCCAGCCGGTCGTCGCCCACGTGAAGATCACCAACCACGGCCCCTCGCCGGAGGCGTACTTCATCGACGCCCGGCTGCCTAACCAGGTCACCGAGAACCTGGCCCCGCAGACGGTGTCGTCGCTGACGCTGCCCAACGTCACCGGCGTGGTCCCCGAGTACCTGGTCCCGTCCCAGACGACCCAGGTCTCGGCTCGGGTCACGGCACCGGCGGCCCAGTTCTTCGACCTGTCCTACCCGTTCGGGGACCCGGACCTGATCTCGTCGTTCGGCAAGACGAGCAGTGTCGGGTTCACGTCACCGAACGTCCCGGACGGCAACTGGTACGTCACGCCGTTCCTGGTCGGCCCGACCGGGGCGACCGAGGCCAAGAACGTCACGGCCAATGTGTCGGTGTCGGCGACCACCGCCGCCTTCGACCCGGCGGTCAGCTCGCCGACCGGCGACATGTGGCTGAGCAGCCTCAACGCCTCGGCCGGCTTCACGCCGTACGTGGTCAACCCGGGCCAGAGCGTCACCATCCCGGTGACGATCACGCCGTCGGGCGCGGCGGGCTCGACGGTCAGCGGGACGCTGTACCTCGACGACTCGTCGGTGCCGCCGGGCGGGGTGACCTACAACGAGATCCCCGGTCAGTGGCCCGACGGCAGCGAGGTCGCGGCCTTCCCGTACAGCTACACCATCAAGTAGTCAGCTAGTTCAGTCGCGGCCTGGCGGCGTGGCAGGTGCCACGCCCCCGGCCGCGCCCTGTTAAGGAGCCCCTACAAGACCGGCGGACCGGAGACGGGCGCGGGTGCGATGTCGCGCCGCACGGTCAGCCGTCCCTTGCTCATGATCCCGACGTGCTGGGCGCGGCGGGCCACCGAGCTGTCGTGGGTGACCAGGACCAGGGTCAGGCCCAGCTCGCGCCATAGCCGCCCCAGCAGGCCGATGATCTCGTCGCGGGTGTCCTCGTCCAGGTTGCCGGTGGGCTCGTCGGCCAGCAGCACCTTCGGCTCCTTGACCAGCGCCCGGGCGATGGCCACCCGCTGCTGCTGGCCGCCGGACAGCTCGCCCGGCAGGTGCCGGGCCCGGTCACCGAGCCCGACCGCGTCCAGGGCCTGCGCCACCTTGCGGCGGCGGCCGGCCAGCCGGGTGCCCAGCGGGATCAGCGCCGCCTCGACGTTCTCGGCCGCCGACAGGGTCGGCACCAGGTTGAAGGTCTGGAAGATGAAGCCGATGGAGACGGCCCGGACCCTGGTCACCTGGGCCTCGCGCAGGCGGGCCAGGTCGGCGCCGTCGAAGTCGACGATCCCGGAGGTCGGCCGGTCCAGGCCGCCCAGGAGCTGGAGCAGCGTGGTCTTGCCGTGCCAGGTGCGGCCCTGCACGGCCAGCCACTCCCCGTCGCCGATGGTCAGGTCCAGGTCGCGCACCGCGGGCACGGTGCGGCGGCCCTTCTGGTAGATCTTGCTGACGCCCGTGAGCTGGTACATGTGATCCTCCCTGGTCAGCCGGGGGTGCTTACTCGACCCGGGCCAGCGCCGTCGCCGGGCGCAGCTGGCTGATCCGCCAGCTGCCGAAGGCCCCGGCCAGCAGCCCGCCGACCAGCGCGAGCAGCACGGCCAGCGCGATCACGCCGGCGGTCACCGACGCGTGCAGCGGCACCAGCACGGTGTGGTCCGCGGACGGGCTGGAGCTCTGCGTGCCGGCCGGCCCGGCGGAGAAGAACCGCTGGCCGGTGGGGGAGGCCAGGGTGGCGGACAGCTTCGGCGCGATCCTGGTGATGATCGCCGCGCCGGCCACGCCGAGGCCGACCCCGGCCGCGCCGCCGATGATGCCCATGGTCACCGACTCGCCGAGCACCTGGGCCACGATCCGGCGGCTGCGCCAGCCCAGCGCCTTGAGCGTGCCGAACTCGCGCACCCGGCGGGCCACCGCGGCCATGGTCAGCAGGCTGGCCACCGCGAACGCCGCGATCAGCACCAGCACCGACAGCCACCGGCCCAGGTCGTTGGCGAGCCGGTCGGCGCTGGTCAGCGAGCCGGTCACCTGACTGGCCAGGCTGGCCGAGGTGGTGACCGTGGCCTTGGGCAGCAGCCGGGAGATCTCCTTCTGCACCGCGGAGATGTCGGCCGCGCTGGCCGCGGCCACGTAGATGGTGTTCACCTGGCCGGCCAGGTTCTTCTTGCTGCCGAAGCCCTGGGCCAGGGCCTGGGCCCGGCCCAGCGGGACGTAGGCGTCCGGTGGGCTGCCGCCCTGCGGCTGGCGGACCAGGCCGATGACCGTGAACGCCTTCTTGGCGATGCTGATCGTGGAGCCGACCCTGAGCTGGTGCGCGGCGGCGTAGTCGGCGTCCACCACCGCGACGTCCGAGGCGGCGTCGGAACGGGCCAGGTCCCGGCCCCCGGTGATCTTCCCGGCGCTGAGCGGGCCGAGCGCGGGCCGGGACAGGTCGACGCCGTCCACGCCGAACGACTTGGGCTGCGGCAGCGTGCCGGGGCCGCCGGAGCCAATCGAGCCCGGGATCTTGATCTGGGTGTCGTTGAGCGTGAGGCCGCCGGCCACGCTGGCCACGTCGTGCAGCCGGGCGACGGAGTCGACGGTCGAGGCGGCCAGCGGGCCGTAGGCCGGGCTGGTCAGGTTGTCGACGGTCTGGGCGCCGGCCTTGCACACGCTGCCGTGGCAGACGCGGCCGCCGCCCGGCCCGATCTGGATCCGGGTCCCGCCGTGGCCGGGGTTGAACCGCTCGGGCCTGGCGGTCACCGTGATGTCGGTGCCCACCCCGTACAGGCCCCTGAGCACGCCGGCCTGGGCGTTGCTGACGCCTTCCGCGGCGGCGCTGACCGTGATGACCAGACCGATGCCGAGGGCCAGCCCGAGCGCGATGACGATCGCCTGGCGCATTCTGCGGCGCAGTTCGCGCCGCAGGTAGGTAAGGAAAAACAACGGGCTCTCCTGTCGTGAGTGACCTGCCATGCGGGTGCGGTCCGCGGCCGATCCGGACGGGGTCCGGGGCCGCCGGCGGATGGCGCGGCGGGCCGGGGGCGGGCCTGGGGGCGGGCCAGGGCGGGACCGGCGGGCGGTGGAGCCAGGTCTACGGGATGGGTGGTTGCGCGGGAGTTACACCGCGGCGCGGGCCGAGACGGCGCGGGCCAGGGCGGCGCGGGCCAGGGCGGGGCGGCTGTAACCGCGCCGCAACCCGCGATGCGGCACGGTGTGGCCCGGCGGGACGGGGTGGAACGCGGCTGGCGGGCGGGCGTTCCGCACCAGCAGCCAGGACCATGACGAGGAGGCGACCAGCCATGCCGGACGAGCCAACCTGGCCCGATCAGGACCCCCGGCCGGGGCCCGGCCACCCACCCACTCACCCGATACCCGCCAACCAGGCGCTGGCCGCGCAGGCAGCGGGCGCGCAGGCAGCGGGCGGATCGACGGCCCGGCCGGCAGCCGGGACCACGCCCGGCTGGGGCATGCCGGGCGACCTCCCAGGCGACTCCCCCGGCGAGGAGGACGACGACTGGCCCGGCGACGACGATGAGGCGGGGCCGCCGTGGCCGCCGCCCTCGGGCCGGTCCGGCGACAGCGCGCGCCGCCGGCGGCCGGTGATCCTGGCCGTGATCGCGGTGGCGGCGCTGGTGGCCGGCGCCGGGGTGACGCTGGCGGTCAGCAGCGAGCTGTCGCCGTCCTCGCCGGCCGCCGCCAGCTCGAGCCAGTCCCCCGTGGTCACCAGGCCCGGCGGGTCGGGCGGGTCGAGCCAGCTGCCGGGCGGCGCGCTGCCCGGCGGCACGGGCACGGCGCAGATGTTCATCGCCGGCCGGGTGCAGGCGATCACCGCGGCGTCGATCACGCTGGGCGCGCCCGGCCGGGCCGTGACGGCGGCCATCACCAGCGCCACGCGCGTGTCGGGCCGGGTGAGCAGCGCGGGCCAGATCAAGGTGGGCGACAACGTCTCGGCCCAGATAACGGTCCGCGCGGGCAAGCCCGTGGTGACCTCGATCCAGGACCCGGCCCAGCTGCCGTCCGGACCGTGAGCCAGCGGCCGGCCCGCACCGGTGCAACCGCCGTGCAACCGTGGCCGGGGCATCATGGATGGGGGCCGCTGGGCTGGCCGCGCGTCGCCCCGGAGAGGAACCGCGATGCGAGTGCTCGTGATCGAGGACGACCGCGAGCTCGCCGAGGCCATCGGCATCGGGCTGCGCCGGGAGCAGCTCGCCGTGGACCTCTCGTTCGACGGCCGGGACGGGCTGGACCGGGCCCTGGTCACGGACTACGACGTGATCGTCCTGGACCGCGACCTGCCCGGCCTGCACGGCGACGCGGTGTGCGCCGGGCTGTGCGAGGCCGGCTGCCGCAGCCGGGTGCTGATGCTGACCGCGGCCGCGACGATCGAGGACCGGGTCGACGGCCTCAGCCTCGGGGCCGACGACTACCTGCCCAAGCCGTTCGCGTTCGCGGAGCTGGTGGCCCGGATCCGGGCCCTGCTGCGACGGCCCGCGCCCCGGCTTCCCCCGGTGCTGGTCAGCGGCGACATCGCCCTGGACGCGTCGCGGCGGCAGGTCAGCCGGGCCGGCCGCGCGCTCGACCTGGGCCCCAAGGAGTTCGGCGTGCTGGAGCTGCTGCTGTCCGCCCAGGGCCGGGTGGTGCCGGCCGAGGAGATCCTGGAGCGGGTCTGGGACGAGATGGCCGACCCGTTCACCAGCGCCGTCAAGGTCACCATGAGCAGACTGCGCCGTAAACTCGGGGATCCCCCGGTCATCGAGACCGTGGCCCAGGCCGGCTACCGGATCTGAGGGATGCTCATGCTCACTCCCGCCACGCCCGCCACTCCCCCGGCCGCCACTCCCCCGGCCGCCACGCCGGCCGGCCCGTTCCCGGGCCAGGGGCCGGTCC
>JBOHCO010000396.1:0-2107 GCA_050698895.1 Streptosporangiaceae bacterium | reverse complement strand
TGGCCAGGGAGGAGCCGCCGGGCGCCGGGCCGGTGCCCGCGCTGCGCGCCGGGCTGCGCGAGGCCCGCGCTCCCTGGGTGGCGGTGCTCGCCGCCGACCTGCCGTTCCTGCGGGCCAGTCACCTGCGCGCGATCCTGGACGCCGCGACGGTGGATTCGGGCCGCGGGCGGCCCGAGTCCACCGGGATCATGCCCGAGCCGGGCCAGGGCGCGCTGCTGGCCGACGACACGGGCCGGGCCCAGTGGCTGACCGGGTGCTGGCCGGCCGCCGGGCTGCGGGCCGCTCTCGGCGGCTATGACGGCACGTCGCTGCGCGGGCTGCTGGGCCCGCTGGACCCGGTGCTGGTCCGCTGGCGGCCCGCGGCGGGGGAGCCGCCACCCTGGCTGGACTGCGATACCCCGGACGCGCTGGCGGAGGCCCGCGGCTGGCCGGGGTACGGTGAGTCCCGCCATCGGCCGCAGGGAGCGTCATGACCGTGCCTTCCGGGGGGACCAGCCCCGCTCGCCCACCGGCGACGCCTGGCGGCGGCCAGGCGGTGCCGTCCAGGGGGGGCGACCCCCCGAGCCCCCCCGCACCGCCTGGCGGCGGCCAGGCGGGAGTTGACCGCTGGATCGCCGCCGTGGGCGCGGAACTGGGCCTGGACCCGGCCGACGTGCCGGTCCGGGCGGTGCTGGACCTGGCCCGGTCGGCCGCCCATCAGGTGGAGCGGCCCGCTGCGCCGCTGACCGCGTTCATGCTCGGCCTGGCCGTGTGGCGGGGCAGCGACCTGGCCGGCGCCACGGCCCGGATCGAGCTGCTGGCCGAAGGCTGGCCGGCGGGACCGGACGGGCCCTGAGCCGTTCCGGCCCGGTTACCGGCGCTCGCTGAGCGCTCGGCCGGGACGACGTCGCTGAACACCACCGCGAGCGAGGACCGGGTGTCCGCGGTCCCCGGCCCCCGGGCCGTGGCCGGACGTCGGGCGGACCCGCCGGCCGGGTGGATGATCACCATCGCGCCTCCGCCTGCGCCGGTCGCCCAATTCGTGATGATCACTGAGGTGGGTTTCATGATCCCGGAAGTCCGTCCGCGCTATGTGCTGACGGGTTTCCGGGATCACGGGCCGGGGCATTGAGCGGCACCGGAGACCGCCCAGGCCGCTCGAGCTGGGCCGCGGTCCCGGTCAGGTAGCGCCGGCCGCGTTCTCCGGCCGCCGGCCGCACGCCCGGATCACCCTCGGCCGCCGGCCGCGCACCCCGGTCGCCGGCCGCACCCCCCGGTCGCACCCGCCGGGATCCGATCAGGCCCGCTCGGACCCGTGCCGCCGCGGTGCGGCCTGCTGAGCATTCGTGGCCTGCCGAGCATCCGCCAGGAACACCCCCAGCCCGCCCAGCCCCACCCGACAGGATTGCCAGAAGAACAGTAACGATATATCTTTGACCTATCCGATACTCCGATGAGAGTCTGAGAAGGTCTCGGACTGACGGAGATCGGCAAGTTCAAGGAGGACTTGAAATGCGAGACGAAGAGTTCTGGCGGCAGGGCCGCCGAGACCGGGAGATGGCCGGCTGGCCGCATCCCGTACACGAAGAGGGCGAGCGGCACCGCAGCGAGGACGAGGGCCGGCGCGGCCGTCCCGGCGGCCGTCGGGGTCACGGGCGCGGCGGGTTCGCCGAGCGGGTGGTGCCGGGGCCGCCCGGATTCCATGGCATGGGTCCGTGGCCGGGCGAGCCGCGGATGCGCGGGCCGCGGGCCCGGCGCGGTGACGTTCGCGCGGCGGCGCTGGCCCTGCTGGCCGAGCAGCCGATGAACGGCTATCAGATCATCCAGGAGATCAGCGAGCGCAGCGGGGGAGTCTGGCGGCCCAGCCCCGGCTCCGTGTACCCGGCGCTCCAGCAGCTGGAGGACGAGGGCCTGATCCGGGCCGAGTCCGGCGAGGGCGGCGGCCGCCGCGGCTACGTGCTGACCGAAGAGGGCCAGCGCTACGCCGAGACCCACCAGGCCGAGCTGCGCGCGCCGTGGGACGTCATGGCCGGCGGCGCCGGCGGCGCCATCGAGATGCGGACCCTGATGGGCCAGCTCAGCATGGCGGCGTTCCAGGTCGTCAGCGCGGGCACCGACGCCCAGCAGG
>JBOHCO010000395.1:0-6952 GCA_050698895.1 Streptosporangiaceae bacterium | reverse complement strand
GCATGATGGGCGTGAGCCGGGCATCGCTGGCCGACGCCAAGGAGCGGCTGGCCGCGCTGGTGACCCGCACGTCCGGCACGGCGTCGGCCACTGAGCTGGCCGGGGAGCTGTTCGCGGTCGTCGACGTGCTGGACAGCCAGCCCGCGGTGCGCCGGGCCCTGGCCGACGCGGCCAGTGCCAGGTCGGCCCGCACGGGCCTGGCCCGGGCGCTGTTCGGCCGCCGGGTCAGCGCGGACACGGTCGAGCTCGTCAGCTCGGTGGCCAGTTCCGAGTGGTCGGAGTCAGCGGACCTGGCCGACGCCATCGAGCGGCTGGCCGTGGAGGCCATCGTGGCCGAGGCGGACCGGGCCGGGCAGCTGGACGACCTGGAGGACGACCTGTTCCGGTTCGGCCGGCTGGTCGGCAGCCAGGCCGAGCTGCGGGCCGCGCTGAGCAACCCGTTCGCCCCGGCGAACGCCAAGCAGGACCTGGTGACCGCCTTGCTCGGGGGCAAGGTGATCCCGCACACGATTCAGCTGGTCACCCAGGCGGCCCTGCACTCGCGGGGACGTAGCCTGGACAGGAGCCTGGAAGAGTACGCGCGCCTGGCCGCCGAGTACCGGGAGCGGCTGGTCGCCGAGGTTCGGGTGGCGTCGGAGCTCAGCGCCGCTCAGCGCGACCGCCTGGCGGCCTCGCTGGCGCAGGCGTACGGGCACCAGGTCCACCTCAATATCGTGCTCGACCCCGGAGTGATCGGCGGAATGGTCATCCGGATCCGGGGCGAGCAGATCGACGGCAGCGTCGCGACCCGCCTGGCGGCGATCCGGCGCCGGCTCACCACCTGAGCCCCGGACTAACCACCAGACGCAGACGATAGACACAGAGGAAGACGCGAGGAAGATGGCGGAGCTGACAATCCGGCCGGACGAGATCCGGGACGCGCTCGCGCGTTTCGTCGAGGACTACGACCCGGGAACCGCCTCCGCTGAGGAGGTCGGAACCGTCACCGAGTGCGGCGACGGCATCGCGAGGGTCGCGGGCCTGCCCTCGGCCATGGCCAACGAGCTGCTGGTGTTCGAGGACGGCACCCGCGGCCTGGCCCAGAACCTGGACGTCGCCGAGATCGGCGTGGTGGTGCTGGGCGACTTCAGCAAGATCGAGGAGGGCCAGCAGGTCCGGCGCACCGGCGAGGTGCTGTCGGTGCCGGTCGGCGACGCCTTCCTGGGCCGCGTGGTCGGTCCGCTGGGCGTGCCGCTGGACGGGCTGGGCCCGATCGAGGGCACCGAGGATCGCCAGCTTGAGCTCCAGGCGCCGTCGGTGATCAACCGGTCCAAGGTGAGCGAGCCGCTCCAGACCGGCATCAAGGCCATCGACGCGATGATCCCGATCGGCCGCGGGCAGCGCGAGCTGATCATCGGCGACCGGCAGACCGGCAAGACCGCCATCGCCATCGACACGATCATCAACCAGAAGCAGAACTGGGACTCCGGCGACCCCGAGCGCCAGGTCCGCTGCGTCTACGTGGCGGTCGGCCAGAAGGGCTCGACCGTGGCCCAGGTCCGCCAGTCGCTGGAGGACGCGGGCGCGCTGGAGTACACCACGATCGTGATGGCCCAGGCGTCGGACCCGGCGGGCTACAAGTACATCGCCCCTTACACCGGGTCGGCCATCGGCCAGCACTGGATGTACGCCGGCAAGCACGTCCTGATCGTCTTCGACGACCTGACCAAGCAGGCCGAAGCCTACCGGGCCATCTCGCTGCTGCTGCGCCGCCCGCCGGGCCGCGAGGCCTACCCCGGCGACGTGTTCTACCTGCACTCGCGGCTGCTGGAGCGCTGCGCGAAGCTGTCCAAGGAGCTGGGCGGCGGGTCGCTGACCGGGCTGCCGATCGTCGAGACCAAGGCCAACGACATCTCGGCCTATATCCCGACGAACGTCATCTCGATCACCGACGGCCAGATCTTCCTGGAGACCGACCTGTTCAACTCCGGTGTCCGCCCGGCCATCAACGTCGGCCAGTCGGTTTCCCGAGTCGGCGGCGATGCCCAGATCAAGGCCATGAAGGACGTGGCCGGCGGCCTCAAGCTGGCCCTGTCCCAGTACCGCGACCTGGAGGCGTTCGCCTCGTTCTCCTCGGACCTGGACGCGGTCTCCCGTGCCCAGCTGGACCGCGGTGCGCGGCTGGTGGAGCTGCTCAAGCAGGGCCAGTACAGCCCGATGCCGGTCGAGCGCCAGGTCGTCTCGGTCTGGGCGGGCACCAACGGCTACCTGGACGATGTGCCGGTCGAGGACATCAAGCGGTTCGAGTCCGAGTTCCTGGTGGAGCTCGGCCGCTCCAGCGCCGGCATCTACGCCACAATCCGGGAGACGGGCCGGCTGAACGACGACACCAAGGTGGCGCTCACGGACGCGATCGACAAGTTCCGGCGCGGCTTCGAGGTCACCGGCGGCGGCCTGCTGGTCACCGACGAGGGCAGCGACCTCCAGGACGAGGACGTCCAGCGGGAGAAGCTCATGAAGCGGGTCCCGCCCAGGGCCGACAATGCCCCGCCGGCCGGCCGCACGAGCGACAGGTAAGGCAGACCCGGCATGGGAGCACAGCTTCGCGCCGTACGGCGGCGGATCAAGTCCGTGCAGTCCACCGCCAAGATCACCCGCGCCCAGGAGCTGATCGCGGCCTCGCGCATCATCAAGGCCCAGCAGCGGGCTCACGAGGCCGAGCCTTACGCGCGGGAGATTACCGCCGCGGTGGAGGCGGTGGTCAGCCGGTCCGGCCAGATCGACCACCCGCTGACCCGCGAGCCAAGCGACCCCAAGCGGGCCGCGGTGCTGATCCTGACCAGTGACCGCGGCTTCGCGGGCGGGTTCAACGCCAACGTGCTCCGCGAGGCTCAGGGGCTGCGCCGGCTGCTGACCGACCGCCGGGTCGAAGCGGTGCCGTACGTCAGCGGGCGCAAGGGCATCACCTGGCACCGGTTCCGCGAGATCGACATGGGGGCGGAGTGGAGCGGCTACTCCGACACCCCGCAGTTCGAGAACGCGCGGGAGATCACCGGGGCGCTGCTGGACGCCTACAACCAGCCGGCCGACGAGGGCGGCGTGGATGAAATCCATGTCGTGTACACCGACTTCGTGTCCATGCTGACCCAGGAGCCGGTCGTGCGGCGGCTGCTGCCGCTGGAGATCGAGGAGACGACGGAGCCGCCGGACAGCGGGCCCCTGCCGGTGTACGACTTCGAGCCGTCGCCCGAGGCGGTGCTGGACGCGCTGCTGCCGTGGTACGTGGAGAGCAGGATCTACTACTGCCTGCTGGACTCCGCGGCCTCGGAGATCGCGTCCCGGCGGCGCGCGATGAAGTCCGCGACCGACAACGCTAACGACCTGATCGAGCAGCTCAGCCGCGAAGCCAACAAGGCCAGGCAGTCCGAGATCACCCAGGAAATCAGCGAGATCGTGGGCGGTGCCAACGCGCTGGCCGAGACGATCAGTGGGAGTAAGTGAGCATCATGACCGCAACCGTAGACAGCCCTCAGGCCGCCGACGGGTCCGCGCAGGCGGCGGGGGACGGCCGCGTCGTCCGGGTCATCGGCCCGGTCGTAGACGTGGAATTCTCCGCCGAGCAAATGCCGCCCATCTACAACGCCCTGACCGTCCCCATCACCCTCGAGGGCGAGACCAAGACGCTGACCCTGGAAGTCGAGCAGCACCTGGGCGATGACACGGTCCGGGCCATCGCCCTGGAGCCCACCGACGGCCTGACCCGCGGCGCCGTGGTCACCGACAGCGGCGGCCCGATCTCCGTGCCGGTGGGCGACGTGACCAAGGGCCACGTGTTCAACGTGCTGGGCGAGCCGCTGGACGTGCCCGCCAGCTCGCTCAAGGTCACCGAGCGCTGGGGCATCCACCGCGACCCGCCGCAGTTCGACCAGCTGGAGCCGCGCACCGAGATCCTCGTGACCGGGATCAAGGTGCTCGACTTGCTGACGCCCTATGTGCGCGGCGGCAAGGTGGGCCTGTTCGGCGGGGCCGGCGTGGGCAAGACGGTGCTCATCCAGGAGATGATCACCCGAGTGGCGAAGAACTTCGGCGGCGTGTCCTGCTTCGCGGGCGTCGGCGAGCGGACCCGCGAGGGCAACGACCTGATCACCGAGATGACCGAGTCCGGGGTCATCGCGGACACCGCGCTGGTCTTCGGCCAGATGGACGAGCCGCCGGGCACCCGGCTGCGGGTCGCGCTGTCCGCCCTGACGATGGCGGAGTACTTCCGCGACGTCGAGGGGCTGGACGTGCTGCTGTTCATCGACAACATCTTCCGGTTCACCCAGGCCGGCTCCGAGGTCTCCACGCTGCTGGGCCGGATGCCCTCGGCGGTGGGCTACCAGCCGACCCTGGCCGACGAGATGGGCCAGCTCCAGGAGCGGATCACCTCCACCCGGGGTCACTCGATCACCTCGATGCAGGCCATCTACGTGCCCGCCGACGACATCACCGACCCGGCCCCCGCCGCCGTCTTCGCCCACCTCGACGCCAACACGGTGCTCTCCCGCGAGATCACCCAGAAGGGCATCTTCCCGGCGGTGGACCCGCTGGCGTCCACCTCGCGGATCCTGGACCCCGGCTACGTCGGCCAGGAGCACTACGACGTGGCCCGCGAGGTGCAGCGGATCCTCCAGCGCTACACCGAGCTCCAGGACATCATCGCGATCCTGGGCATCGACGAGCTGTCCGAGGACGACAAGGTCACGGTGCAGCGAGCCCGGCGCATCGAGCGGTTCCTGTCCCACCCGATGTTCGTGGCCAAGCAGTTCACCGGCCAGGACGGCGTGTTCGTGGCGCTGGAGGAGACGATCTCCTCGTTCAAGGCGATCGCCCAGGGCGAGTACGACAACCTGCCCGAGCAGGCGTTCTTCATGTGCGGCGGCATCGAGGACGTCGTCAAGAAGGCCGCGAAGCTGGAGAAGGGCAAGTGACCCTCCGGGTGGCGCTGGTGGTCCCGGACGGTGAGATCTGGAGCGGCCGGGCCCAGATGGTGATCGCCAAGACGCTGGACGGCGACATCGGCGTGTACTCCGGCCATGCCCCGGTCATCGGCATCCTGGTCGAGGGCAGCCTGGTCCGGATCCGGCCCGAGGGCGACGGCGCCGCCGAGGTCAGCGCGGCCGTCGGCGGTGGCTTCTTCTCCATCGCCAACGACCGGGTATCCATCCTGGCCCGCCAGGCCCAGCTCGGCGCCGAGGTCGACACGGCCGCGACCCAGGCGGCCCTGGACTCCGCGCTGGAGGAGGCCGGGCCGGGCCAGGAGCCAGCCGACGTCCGCTACTACCGGGCTCAGCTGCGAGCCGCCGGCTCCGGATCCTGACGCGGGCACGGGCGGGGCGCCGGGATGAGCTGGGTACTGGCGCTCGTCGCGGGCTGGGTCCTGATCCTGCTCGTGGCCGGGGCCGTGCTCGCGGCGCTCGGCCTGGCCTCCCGGCGGATCCTGCTCGGCCGCACCGGCGGCACCGTGGAGTGCGGCCTGCGGGCCAGCGAGGCGGCCGCCTGGCGGCTGGGCCTGGCCGCCTACCAGCGTGACGAGCTGTACTGGTTCAGCGCCTTCGGCGTCCGGCTGCGGCCCAATGAGGTCTTCGCCCGCAACTCGCTGAGCATCCTCGGCCGGCGCCCGGCGGCCCAGACCGAGGCGGTCAGCATCGGCGCCGGCACCGTGGTGGTGGAGTGCCGGTCAGGCCGCGACGGCGGCGGGCGCGACGCGGGCGGGGTGATCGCCCCTGGCACCGCCGCGCGCACCGTCGAGCTGGCCATGAGCGAGGAAGCCCTGACGGGCTTCCTGGCCTGGCTGGAGGCGGGCCCGCCCGGGTACCTCAGTGGCCTGGGCTAACCCTTGTTAGGGAAATTTATAACAAAGGGGACGGCGCTGACTCGCCTCCGACGGGCTGGCCTAGCGGTCGCCGCCCGGTTTCCAGAGCAGGTCGCCGCCGGGCTCGTTGACGTACCTGGCCAGGATGAACAGCAGGTCAGACAGCCGGTTCAGGTACTGCGCGGTGAGCGGGTTCATGGTCTCGCCGTGCTCGCCGAGGGCGGCCCAGGCGGACCGCTCGGCCCGCCGGACCACGGTCCGGGCGGTGTGCAGCAGGGCCGCGCCGGGGCTGCCGCCGGGCAGCACGAAGCTGCGCAGCGTGGGCAGCCCGGCGTTGTACTGGTCGCAGGCGGCCTCCAGGCCCTCGATGTAGCCCTGGGCCACCCGCAGCGGGGGATAGGCGGGCTCGGGCGTGATGGGGTTGCTCAGGTCCGCCCCGACGTCGAACAGCTCGTTCTGGATGCGGATGAGCAGCTCGCGCAGGTCCTCGGCCAGCCCGCCCATGGTGACCGCCACCCCGATCGCGCAGTTGGCCTCGTCGACGTCGGCGTAGGCGGCCAGCCGCAGGTCGGTCTTGGCCGCGCGGCGGCCGTCGCCCAGCGCCGTGGTGCCCTGGTCACCGGTGCGCGTGTAGATACGGGACAGCACGATGGGCGTCTGTTGACGGTCGGCAGGCATGTCTCCACGGTAGCCGCCCGGCGTCCGGGCGGGCCGGGGGGGTGCGTGACCATCACCCGACCCAAATCCGGCCTCCGCCTGTCCATAAAATGGGACTGGTGGGCCGCACGGGGTCGCATCGGGGCACAGACGTCAAGATGTTTCTATCGATGGGTGGCGGAGTGTAAGCGTCAGGATTCGGGGGCAGTACGAAATAGCAAGGCTCTGACCTTGGGTATTCACATCTAGGCCACGATGTGACATCGTATAGATACAAAGAGTGATGCACAGACCAGACGAGGGGCCGCTGCTCGGGTGGCGGTCTGACCAGGAACTCTGATCGGACCGAAAACAGGAGATACGGTCCGCAGAGCGGTCGCTGCGGCGACCAAACGGCCATCTCGCGCATGTGCCGGCGGTTCTCGGGGGCCCGCCGGCCCCGGGGATGGCTTAGGGGTGGGG
>JBOHCO010000394.1:0-2285 GCA_050698895.1 Streptosporangiaceae bacterium | reverse complement strand
CAGCGACTGGGCGGTGAGCAGCGCCAGCCCGATGCGGGCCGTCCACGTGGCGGTGAACCGGTCCCTGGCGGGCTACGACGCCGAGCCGTTCCTGCCCGGGCAGCGGCTCGACCTGGCCGAGGCGCTGGCCGCCTACACCTTCGGCTCGGCGTACGTGAACCACCTGGACGGCCAGACCGGGACCATCGCCCCGGGCCGGCTGGCCGACCTGGTCGTGCTGGGCCGGGACCCGTTCGAGCACCCCAGCGCGGACATCGCCAGCACGCCGGTGGCGGCCACCTACGTCCAGGGCGAGGCGGTCTACCGGGCCTGAGTAGGCTCGTCCGGGACAGGCGGGCAGGCGTCACGGGCAGCGTCACGGGCGGAGGCGAGCGGATGGCAGTGAGCACGGTCGCGCTGGGGCGGGGCGGCCCGCGGGTATCGCGGGTCGGGCTGGGCCTGATGGCCATGTCGGGCGTCTACGGGCCCGCCGACCGGGCCGAGAGCATCGCCACCATCCGTTCCGCGCTGGACGCCGGCATCACGCTGCTGGACACCGGCGACTTCTACGGCATGGGCCACAACGAGCTGCTGCTGGCCGAGGCGCTGCGCGGCGTCGACCGCGACTCGGTGTTCATCCAGGTCAAGTTCGGCGGGCAGCGCGACCCCGGCGGCGGCTTCGTCGGCTACGACGCCAGCCCGGCGGCGGTGAAGAACTTCCTGGCCTACTCGCTGACCCGGCTCGGCACCGACCACATCGACCTGTACCAGCCCGCCCGGCTGGACCCGCGGGTCCCCATCGAGGAGACCGTCGGCGCCATCGCCGAGATGATCCAGGCCGGCTACGTGCGCCACCTGGGCCTGTCCGAGATGGGCGCCGAGACGATCCGCCGGGCCCAGTCGGTGTACCCGGTCAGCGGGCTCCAGATCGAGTACTCGCTGATGAGCCGGGGCATCGAGGAGAGCATCCTGCCGGTGGTCCGGGAGCTGGGCATCAGCGTCACCGCGTACGGCATCCTGTCCCGCGGCCTGCTCAGCGCGGGCGCCCGCGAGCTGGCCGACGACGACCCGCGGTCCCGGTTCCCCCGGTTCCAGGGCGAGAACCTGCGCCGCAACCTGGACCTGCTCACCGCGCTGGAGCAGATCGCGGCCGAGCACGAGGCGACCGTCCCGCAGCTCGCGTTCGCCTGGGCGCTGTCCCGCGGCGAGGACATCATCCCGCTCATCGGCACCAAGCGCCGCGCCCGGCTGGCCGAGGCGCTGGGCGCGCTGGACCTGCGGCTCAGCCCCGACGAGCTGGCCCGCCTGGAGGCCGCCGTGCCGCCGGGCCAGGTCGCGGGGGACCGCTACGACGCGGCCCAGATGCAGGCCCTGGACAGCGAGCGGGCCGCCGGCGCGTCGTCCTGACCGCCGTGATCGCCGAGCGCTTCGCGGCCCAGCTGCTGACCGGGCCGCCGGCCCGCGGGCCCGAGGAGGTCACCGGCCGCCTGCTGGCCGTGCAGGCCCAGGATCCGCGCGGCGCCCGGCTGGCCATCCGGCCCCGGTCGGCCGGGCTCACCGCGGCCGACGTCGACCGGGCCCTGACCGGCGGCACGCTGCTGATCACCTGGCTCAACCGGGGCACGCTGCACCTGGTGCGCCGCGAGGACTACTGGTGGCTGCACGCGCTGACCACCCCGCCGCTGCGGGTGGCCAACGCCCGGCGGCTGGACCAGGAGGGCGTCACGCCGGAGGCCGCGGACCGGGCCGTCGCGGTCATCGAGCGATCGCTGGCCGACGAAGGGCCGCTGACCCGGCCCCAGCTGCGCGACCGGATCGCGGCGGCGGGCGTGCGCACCGAGGGCCAGGCGCTGGTCCACGAGCTGATGCTGGCCTGCCTCCGCGGCATCGCGGTGCGCGGCCCCATGATCGGCCGGGAGCACGCTTACGTGCTGGTGCGCGAGTGGCTGGGGCCACCGAGGCCGTTTGACAGATCGGAAGCAGTGGCTGAGCTGGCCCGGCGGTTCCTGGCCGGGCACGGTCCCGCCGACGACCGCGATCTGGCCAAGTGGGCGGGCATTCCGCTGCGGGATGCGCGCGGCGGCCTGACCGCCATCTCGGCCGAGCTGATCCAGCGCCCTGACGGGCTGGCCGACCTGGCCGCGCCGGCCGGGGAGCGGGACCACGGAGTGCCGCCGCCGCGGCTGCTGGGGTCCTTCGACCCGCTGCTGCACGGCTGGGTCTCCCGCGAGCCGATCCTGGGCCAGCACACCGGCATCATCACCGTGAACGGGCTGTTCCGGCCGTTCGCCCTGGTCGAGGGCCGG
>JBOHCO010000393.1:0-1830 GCA_050698895.1 Streptosporangiaceae bacterium | reverse complement strand
TACGGCGTGGACCGTGGCCGGCTCCAGCCCGGCCAGACCGTGCTGATCACGGGGGCCGGGCCCATCGGCTCCCTGGCCGCCATGTACGCCCTGGCCGGCGGCGCCCGCCGGGTGATCGTCTCCGAGCCCGACCCGGTCCGGCGGCAGCGAGCGGCCAGCCTCGGCGTGGGCCTGGGCGAGGTGGTCACCGCCGACCCGGCCGCGGGCCCCGTCACGGACCTGGTCAGCGAGCTGACCGGCGGGATCGGCGCCGACCTGGCCGTCGAGTGCGCCGGGCACGAGAGCGCGCTGAACCTGTGCCTGGACGCCGTGCGCCCCGCGGGCACCGTCGTGCAGACCGCGCTGCACATCCGCCCGGCCGCGATCCGGGCCGAGACCCTGGCCCTCAAGGACCTGTCGCTGATCGGCACCTGGTGCTACCCGGTGCAGGACTTCCCCCGGATCGTCGGCCTGGTGGCCAGCGGCCGGCTGCCCGCCGAGCGGGTGATCAGCTCCGTGGTGCCCCTGGAGTCGGCGGTCAGCGGCGGCTTCGAGCCGCTCATCACCCGGGGCAGCGGCGAGGTCAAGGTCCTGATCGAGGTGGGGGCGTGAGTGTGCTGCCCAGGGGGGACGACCCCCCTATCCCCCCCGCGCCGCCTGCCAGCGGCAAGATCAGACTCGGCGTCTGGTACGACTTCCGCAACCCGGCCCGCTGGCGGGTGCCCTGGCCGCAGATGTACTCCGAGACGCTGGACCAGGTGTGCTACGCCGAGGACCTCGGGTTCGACTCGGTCTGGCTGTCCGAGCACCACTTCAGCGAGGAGGGCTACCTCCCGTCGCTGACCGCCATGCTCGGCGCGCTGGCCCAGCGCACCTCGCGGGCCCGGCTGGGCACCGCCGTGCTGCTGGCCCCGCTGCACCACCCGCTGCGGCTGGCCGAGGACCTGGCCGTGGTGGACCAGCTCTCCGGCGGACGGCTCGACGTCGGGCTGGCCCCCGGCTACAAGCCCGACGAGTTCGCTATCCTCGGCGTGCCCAAGAGCCAGCGCGGCGCCCGCACCGACGAGACCATCGAGATCCTCCAGCTGGCCTGGCGCGGCGAGCCCTTCTCCTACGCCGGCCAGCACTTCCAGTTCGAGAACCTGATCGTGGCCCCGCCGCCCGTGCAGCCCGGCGGCCCGCCCATCTGGGTCGGCGGCGCCAGCCTGGCTGCGGCCCGCCGCGCCGCGCGGCACGGCGTGTGCTTCATGCCCGACTCCGGCGCCGGCCCCGAGCTGTACGACGCCTACCGGACGCAGCTGCCCGCGGCGGCCGGCCCGCCGCGGGTGGCCACCAACCGGGTGCTGTTCGCCGCGGCCAGCCGCGAGGCCGCCTGGGACATCTGCGGCCCGCATTTCCTGTACCAGTTCAACGCCTACCGGCAGTGGTTCGCCGCGGCCGGGGACGACGACACCCACGGCGACGAGCTGACCGACCCGGGCGTGCTGTCCGGCGACCATTACTTCGTCGGCACCCCCGACGACATCCTGGCCGCCATCCAGGCCAGCCAGCAGCGGCTCGGCTACGAGGAACTGGTCTTCTGGGCCCGGCCCCCCGGCCTGCCCGTCGAGCGGAGCAGCGCGTCGCTGGAGCTCATCGCCAAGCACGTGCTCCCGGCCCTGAAGGAGACCGGCGGATGACTGTGTTGCCCAGGGGGGACGCCCCCCTAACCCCCCCGCGCCGCCTGCCGGCGGCAGGACCGAGACGACGGTGGCGGCCGACCTGGCCGGGAAGGTGGTCCTCGTCACCGGGGGAGCGTCCGGTATCGGCGCCGGCATCGCGCGGGTCATGGCGGCCCGCGGCGCCCTGGTG
>JBOHCO010000392.1:0-1928 GCA_050698895.1 Streptosporangiaceae bacterium | reverse complement strand
ATGCAGGAGCACGGGCTGATCGACCGCGGACCCAACCCCGCCGACGCCCGCAGCGCCATGATCTGCCTCCTGCCCGCCGGACGCCGCGCCATCGAGGACGCCGCGCCGGACCACGTGCGCAACGTCCGCCGGCACTTCATCGACCTGCTCACGCCCGCCGAACTCGACATGCTCGCCGCCCTTAACGAGCGAGTCCTGCGTCACCTAGCCGACGAGCCCGTCCCCGGACAATCCACTTCCGACGACTGATCCTGGGCGCGCGCGCCTGAAGGCCCGCGCAAATTCAGGCCGTCGATCTCGGTGCTCTCATATCGGGCATGAGCAGCCTGCTCCAGGCCGGCCGGGGCGGCCGGGTCCGGCTGTGCCTGCAGCTGGCCGTCGGCTTTACGTGGCGTCGACGTAGGTCCACGCGTTGTCGTGGCGCAGGAAGCGGCTTCGCTCGTGGAGCTCGCCGGGCACGCTGCCTTGGGCGTAGCGGGCGCGGAACTCGACGATGCCCTCGCGGCCGAACGGGCCCGGGTCGGTGCTGTCGAGGACGTCCAGGCCGAGCCAGCGCACGGCCGGGTCGAGCCCGATGGCGGCGGGCCTGGTTGTGGGATGCCAGGTTCGCAGCAGGTAGGGCTCGTCGTGGACGGCGTAAGCGCTGAACCGTGACCGCATGAGCTGCTCGGGCGTGGCGGCCCGGGCCTGTCCGCGATGCAGCCGCCCGCAGCAGTCGTCGTAGGTCGCGGCGAGGCCGCACGGGCAGCCACCGGAGAGCCGGGCCGGGCGGCCCGACCGAGGTCGGGACATGCTGTCATTGTGCCCGCACTTTCGCACTCGTTGGCTCGCCAGCGGGCCAGCGAGCTTCGCCACCGGCGCCGCCGAGAGTTACGTCGGCGGTCAGACGTTTGACCAGATGGCAGGAGAGCTGAAAGCGTGACAGCGATGGACGAGCTGTCCCGTGCCGGTGCCGCGCCTTGGGCTGGGCGCGGCCCTATGTTCAGCCAGGCCGGCCTGGCCCGGCCGACGGCCTGGGCCACACCGCGCCCGGCTTCTGTCTTACGGCACGCCGCAACAGGTTCATCGGGGCGATGTGCTGTTCAGCCCGGGCGACGAAGATGCCGACCTGATCGTGGTCGCCGAGGGTTCGGTGGAGGTTGTCCGGACGGAGATGGCCCACGTGCCCGCCGCGACTGTCGCGACGGTGGATGCGGGCGGCTTTGTCGGGGAGCTCAACCTGCTGACCGGGCAGAACGTCTACCTCTTGTGCCGGGCACAGGAGGCCGGGACGGTCTACCGGGTATCGCCGGAGCGGCTGCGGCAGCTCATGGCCACCGACGTCGAACTGTCCGACATTGTCTTCAAGGCGCTGATCGCTCGCCGTGAACTGCTGCAGCGCAGCACCGCTGCTCTGGCGGTGGACATCGTTGGCGGTGCCAGGTCGGCGACGGCGCTGGCGCTGCGGACGTATGCCGCCCGGCAGCGTCTGATCCACCTGTGGTTCGATGCCGGCACTCCTGCGGGCGTGGCGATGATGGAGTCCTCCGGCCTGACCGAGGTCGACTTGCCGGCCGTGGTCATGCCCGGTGCCACGCTGAAACACGCCACGCCGGGTGGCCTGGCCGAGAGGCTGGGCCTCAGCTACCGGCGCTCTTCCACCAAGCCGGTTGACGTGACGATCGTCGGCGCGGGTCCGGCTGGCCTGGCGGCGGCGGTTTACGGGGCGTCCGAGGGCCTGGACACTGTGCTGCTGGACGCTGTGGGCACCGGCGGGCAGGCCGCGGCCAGCTCCCGGATCGAGAACTACTTCGGTTTCCCGTTCGGCCTGTCCGGTGCCGACCTGACCGGCCGGGCCGTGCTCCAGGCGATGAAGTTCGGTGCCCAGCTGGCCAGCCCCTGCCAGGCGGTCAGGCTCGACACTGACCGGAACGGCGACCTGCTCCGCC
>JBOHCO010000391.1:0-10726 GCA_050698895.1 Streptosporangiaceae bacterium | reverse complement strand
GGCCTGGTGCCGACGCGGCCAGGCTGGCCGCGCCTGCCCGCCCGGCCCGTGCGTCCGGCTCGGTCCGGGCGACGCCGGCCGCTGGCACGGCTGCGTCTGGTGCGCCCACGGGGTCCTCCTCGGTTCGGCTCAGCTGGACTTGCGGTTTCCGCTGGGGGGTCCGGGGGCCCCAGACCCCCAGTTGGGCCGGTCAGCCCTGCTGAGACCAGTAGGCCGTGTAGTCCGCTTGCAGCGACTGCATCAGCGCCGACGGCGTGGTGCGCCCGCCCTGGAGCTCCTGGATCCCGGCCATCTCCTGGTTGAGGAAGTCGGGCGTCGCGTAGTCCAGGTAGGGCACCAGGTTGCTGGTGTGCACCGAGGTCGACCAGCCGGTCGAGGCCGACCGCAGCAGCGGCGTGGCCTTGGCCAGCACGCTGGCGCTGACCGCCGTCACCGGGATGTCGCCGTTGGCCAGCAGCGCGTCCTGGATCTTGGGGCTGAGCAGCGCGTTGATCACCGCGGCGCCCGCGTTCGGGTCCGGCGCCTTGGCCGGGATGGACCAGCCCTCGCCCGGCCCTCCGGTGACCACCGGCGGCACCCAGAACCCGGCCTTGCTGCCCAGCGCCTGCTGCACCGAGCTGGAGTACCAGTCGCCCTCCAGGAAGAACCCGGCCTTGCCCTGGTCGAACAGGTTCAGCGCCTGGGTGTCGGACAGGCCCTGGTAGCCCTTGGGGAAGTAGCCATCCTTGGTCCAGGCCTGGAACGTGGCCGCGGCCTGCACGTAGCCGGGGATGTCGACGGACGGGTGCGCGCCGCGGTGGAACACGAACGCGTTGCTCACCGCGGCCGAGACGTAGTGGTTGGCGATCGTGTACAGCATGTGCACCGGCTGGTAGGCGGTGGGCTGACCCGCCGCGTAGGCCATCGCGGTCTTGCCCGCCTTGGCCAGCAGCGCCATGTCGTGCGTGAACGCACCCCAGCTCGTCGGCGTGGTGCCGCCGACCGACTTGATCAGAGCCTTGTTATAGAAAATTCCTACGACGGTGCCGGTCTCCGGGACGCCGTACACGGTGCCCGACCCGAAGGTCTTCCCGCTGGCGGGCAGCGAGTTGTACTGCAGCGGCAGCGGCCCGACCTTGCTGAACCAGTGGTAGACCTTGTCCCACGGCGCCAGCGGCAGCAGTTCCTTGTCGGTCACCAGCCGGCCCTGGTTCTGCAGGCCCTCGTTGGTCTGGCTGACGTCCGGCGCGCTGGAGCCGTTGGCGAAGGCCAGCGGCAGCTTGTCGTTCTGCTCGGCCAGGCTCATCGAGGTGTTGGCCACCTTGAGCTTGGGATACTCCTGCTCCAGCATCTTGATCAGGACCGGGAGGATGGCGTGCTCACCGGGGTCGTCGCCGGGGATGTCCCAGTTCCACTCCTGAACGGTGCCCTTGGCGCTGGAGGTCAGCGCCGCGGGCTTGGTGCTGGCCGCGCTCGGGCTGCCCGAGCCGCTGGAGCCGCACGCGGTGACGGCCATCGCGGCCACGGCGCCGAGTGCGCCCAGCCTGATGGCCAGCCGGGGGTCACGCCGCCGCGGCGGTCTCGGCACCTGACTGTGCGGTGTTCTGGCTGCCACCTGCGACCACATCCTTATCCCAGTGAGTTCTGATCGGTTGACGGTGTTCATCGCGGCCCGCCTTATCCGGGCCCGGCCTGGCACAGGCCGGTCAGGCCCGCGCCGATCACGCCGGCGTCGGCGCCCAGAGCGCCGCGGGCCAGCACGGTGCCGGCCGCGAAGTCGTGCAGGTACTGCCGGGCGTAGTCCCGCGTCGCCTGCCAGTAGCTGGTGTCCGCGCTGCCCAGGCCGCCGCCCAGGATGACCGCCTCCGGGTCGAGCACGTTGACCAGCAGCCCGATGGCGATGCCCAGCGTCCGCGCGCCCTGGTCCAGCACGTCGGCCGCCGCCTGGTCGCCGCGCTGCGCCGCGGCCAGCACGTCGCCCGCGCCCTCGGCGCGGCCGCCGCGGGCCACGTAGCGCTCGACCAGCGCGCTGCCCGAGGAGATCCGCTCCAGCACCAGCTCGCGCGCGTCGCCGTGGGGTCCGGTGCCGGGCCCGGCGCAGTGCTCGGGCAGCCGGGCCAGCACCGTGGTGCCCACGTTCAGCGCCCCGCCGCGTGACCCGGCGATGGGCCGGCCCTGGTAGACGGCGGTATAGCTGATCCCGGTACCCACGGTAACGAAGACCAGGTAGTCGTAGCCCTGCCCGGCCCCGAGCACGGTCTCCGCGAAGGCCGCCGCGCGCACGTCGGCCTCCACCCGGACCGGCGCGATCTCGCTCAGCACCTCGGCCACCGGAAGCTCGTTCCACTGCGGGATGACCGCGCCCGAGACGATGTCCCCGGCCAGGCTCACGATCTCCGGCACGACCAGCCCGATGCCGCTGACCCGCCGCCCCCGCGCGGCGGCGCGCCCGGCCAGGTCGGCGGCGCTGGCCCTGATGTCGGCCAGCACCGCCTTGCCGCCCCGGTCCCGCCCGGTCGGGATGACCACGGAGTCCAGCAGGCTCAGCTCGGCCGCGTCGAGCAGCCCGAGCGCCACCTTGGTCCCGCCCACGTCGATCCCGATGGCCGCGTGCCCGGCTCGCCGGTCGATCCCGGCCAGGCTCAGACCGCTGAACATCACGCCTCGGGCTCGGTGTATGGGGGCTGCGGTGCTCGCGGCTCTGGCGTTGGCGGCTCCGGTGTTGGCGGCTCCGGTGTTGGCGGCTCCGGTGTTGGCGGCTCCGGTGTTGGCGGCTCCGGTGTTGGCGGCTCTGGAGTTGGCGGCACCGTGGGCGCGAAGCCCGTCAGGTACCTGCTGCCGCCGTCACCGAGTGCGCGGACCTGGTACCGCTCGCCGGCCGGAACGAAGAACCCGTCGCCGGGGGCCAGCTCGTCCCAGCTCCGGCCCCGCCCGGCCAGCCAGAGCGCCAGCCCGCCCGACAGCACGTATCCGCCCGCGTCGCCCCGATGGCTGATCCAGCCGCTCCAGCGCGGCCCGCGGACCTCGCACCGGCCCACGGTCAGCTGCGGCGTGCTGGCGATGATCCCGGTCAGCACTCGGTCCCGGTCACCGTCCAGCCGCCACCGGTAGTCGTCCGGCCGGACCACCGCCAGCCGCGGCCGCTGCGCCGGCCGGGCCTGACCGGGGAGGATCGTGCCCAGCTCCGCGTCGTCGGCGTACCGGCTGACCGCCAGCAGGGGCTGCTGCTGCGCGTAGGCGCCCGAGGTCCCGGTGGCCGGGGGCGGCGCAAAATACTCGAGGATCCGGGCCGGGTCAGACCCGAAGTTGAACGCGTGATGCCAGGTGTCCGGCCCGAAGAACACCGCATCGCCCGCCGCGACGCGCGTGACCGACCCCGTCTGCGGGTCAGCGAGGGCCACGCACCCCTCGACCACATACAGCACCTCGTCCGCCCCGAAGATGGTCCGGAAGTCGGCCGAGTGCGTGAACTGCCCGCCCGCCGGGATCTCGAACAGCAGCTCGTGGATCCGCTGGTTCGAGACGTAGACCAGGTCCAGGATCTCGCCCGACTCCGCGTCACCCCAGACGTGCCGGGCCGCCTGCGACCGCGGGATGGCGGTGCCGTGGTCGTAGCTCGGCCGGGGCGAGTGCTGGTAGCCGGAGGCGGATGGGACGGGCGCGGTCATCAGTCGACCTTCGTGTCGTCCTGGTGGAACCGGAACTCGCCGTCGGGCAGCCCGGCCGCCTCGGCCAGCGCGCCGCTGATGGTCTGCAACGGCAGGATCCCGAGCATGGCCAGCGCAGCGTCATCGCCACCCGGCACCCGGAACACTGTCAGCCCGGCTGACCCGGCTGACCCTCCCGGCCCTCCCGGCCCTCCCGGCCCTCCCGGCCCTCCCGGCCCTTCCTGCCCTTCCGGCCCGTCCGGCCCTTCCGGCCCTTCCGGCCCTTCCGGCCCGGCTGACCCGGCTGACCCGGCTGACCCGGCTGACCCGGCCGACCCTCCCGGCCCGGCGACGAGGCTACTAGTTGCTAGGTGACTAGTTCCTGGGCTACTAGTGACCAGACGACTAGAGTCCAGCCCGGCGGCGGTGAGCCCGGCATCGTCGAGGGGGGTGATGAGCAGGATGGTCGCGCCCGTGGCGGACAGCGACACCGCCAGCCGGGCCTCGCGGGCGCCGCCGATGATCAGCAGCCCCAGGCCCGGCCCGGCCGCCTCGATCGGCCCGTGCAGGTACTGGTACGTCTCGTAGGCCGACGCGGGCCGCTTGGCAACCTCCCGCAGCAGCAGCGCTCCCTGCGCGGCCGTGCCCGCCTGCGCCCCGGCCCCGACCAGGTCGAATGACCGGAGGTCGTTCAGCGCCCCGAGCAGGTCGGCCGCGAGGCGCTCGGCGGCGGACAGTTGCCGGTCCATCTCGTCGGCCAGCCAGTCCCAGTCCGTCGCCGGCCCATGGTCCGGCCCGGCCAGCGCGCCGGCCAGCAGGAACAGCGCCTGGAGGGTGCCCGTGTAGCCGATCGTGCGGACGTTGCTGTCGTCCAGCAGCGCCAGCCCGACCGTCGCATCCGCCAGCCGGGCGGCCGGCGCCTCAGGCCCGTCGGTGACCACCAGCTTCGGGTAATCCGAGAGCGGGCCGTTCAGCGCCGCCACGATCTCGGTGCTCTTGCCGCTCTGCGAGACTGCGATCGCCGCGTCGAAGTTGCCCGCCGCCCCGGCGTAGCCCAGTTCGGAGCCCAGCCACGCGGCCGCCGGCAGGCCGGCCGCCCAGTAGCTGCCCAGCGCCGCGCTTATCGCGTTCGCGCTGGCGCCCATGCCCACCAGTCCCAGCCGCCGGCCCCGCCAGGGCGCCAGGTCCAGACTGTTGAGCTGGTCCGCCACGGCTGCCCTGGACGAGCGCAGGTTCTTCCCCTGGGCCCGCACGGCCTCGATGTAACGCATCCCGCTTTCCCTGCCTCCCTCTCACCCGCTCGCACACTTTGTCCGGGCTCGCCCGGACGGTGCTGGTCTGCCACCTGCTGGTCTACCATTCAGAGCCCAAAGGATCAATAGTCCAGCTCAATTAAGAGCCCAAAAGAGCCCAGAGGCGATACGACCAAGCGGGGTAGCTAGCGGCGGTTACCCACAGGCCGCTGTGGACGGAGAGCCCAGCGGAGCCGCTGGATCAGCAGTTCGGGCGGCCTATGTCACCGTTCGAATGATCCGAACTAGTTATCGATATCTACAGTCAAGCGGTAGTTATCCACAGGCACAGGCCAGTGCTATGGGGTGGCTCGCCCGGCTCGCCGCCCCGACCGGGACGGCGAGCCGCTCAAGCGAGCGAGGTCAGTCCGCCGGGCAGTTCAGTCGGAAGAACAGTTCAGTCGGAAGAACAGTGCGAGGCGGGGGGCGGGACATCCAGGGTCGGGTTGCGGGCGAAGAAGCCCGTGGGCTTGAGCACGAACCCGCAGCGGGCCACCGGCATCACCGGCCAGTCCTCCGGGCGCGGGAAGTGCGTGGGCCCGAACGTGTGCCAGACGACGATGTCCTCGCCGTCGATGTCCCGGTCTCCGGCCTGAAACTCGGGCAGGCCGGCGCCGCCCGGGTGCTGGTTGACGAAGTCGCCCGCCGGGTACCGGTGCGATGGCTCGTACCGGGTGACCCACAGGTGGTTGGTCGCGAACCGGGCCCGGGCGTGTATCGAGGACTCCGGGTCGGCCAGCAGCGTCGGCGCGGCCTCCGGGTACAGGGTGTAGCTGACCGGCTTGCCGTACCGGTTCTGCACCTCGGTGTTGACCACCCGCCAGGTCCGGCCCCGGGTCGAGTCCACGCGCCGGGCGGCCTCGGATTCCCGGCCGAGCCGGGTGACGGTCTGCACGATCGCATTGCCGTAGGGGTTGTCCGGGCCGATGGGCAGGCCGCCGAAGTCCACTTCCTCGACGGCGTTGGCCGGCCCGTCCACCGCCATGTCCAGCCGCGCGCCGAACAGGTGCTGGTGCACCGGCGCACCTAGCCCCGGCGCCACCTCAGCCGAGTACGGGTTAGTGCCGTCGGTGGCCGCCGTGAACAGCACGCCGGTCAGCTTGATCTCGCACTCGATGGTGCCGTCCAGGTAGAAGTACCAGTAGAAGCCGTAGTCGTAGTTGCCGACGGTGGTGAAGAAGGAGACCACCAGACGGCGCTGACGGCGGGACTGGCTGGAGCCGTTGAAGATGTCGAAGTGCTTCCAGAGGATCCCGAAGTCCTCCTCGTGAATGCAGATCGCGTTCTTGATCACCTGCGGCTCGCCGAAGTCGTCGGCGACCGTGGCGTCCATGTAGGTGATCTCGCCCAGGCAGTCGCAGCCCAGCTCCAGCGAGTTGGCGAACTTGCCGACCAGGTACTCGCCCGAGTCGAAGTAGGTCTGCCAGTACCGGAACTTCGGGTCGCCGTAGGGCACCACCATCTCCGGCACCGACGCCCGGTACATGACATCCCGCTGCCGGCCGCCGTCGGCGATGCTGATCTGGTGCAGCGTCAGCCCCTCACGGGCGTCAAAGCCAACCCGCATGGACCAGCCCTGCCACTGGAGCAGGTTCCCGTCCAGGGTGAAGCTCGGCCCCTCGGGCTGGGTGATCTCGATCGGGCGCAGCCCCTCGCGCAGCGGCCCGCGCACGTCCGGGTTGTCGTAGTCGCCGGACTCGGCGGGCACCGGCAGCTCGAACTCGTCAATGAGCTTGAAGACCTTCTTCTCGACCAGGTCGACATAGGCGCACAGGCCGTCCACCGGGTGGGCCCAGGCCAGGTCGTGCTCCTGAGCCTGAAGGAAGGCCAGCACCCGGACCATGCGCCGCCCTTCCTCGTCGGGCCGCCCGAACTCCCCGGCCGTCAGCGGGCAGGCACGGATCTTGGTCACGTCGGTCAGGCCGCGCCGGGTCATGGCGGCCTGCCAGTCCGGGTCCGCGCGGACGATCTCCTCGGCCAGCGCGAAGTCGTTGGTGATGATCGGCATCTGGCCGTCGGTGCGCGGATCAAGGACGGCGCGGCTGACCACCCGGCCGTCGGTCAGCGACACGACCACGTCGCTGGACTCGCCGGTCTCGATGTCGAGCAGGAACGCGCGCAGCCTGCGCTCGGGCTGCTCTCCGGCCAGCACCTCGTCCTTGGGGGGTTCCTCGAGCCCGTAGTAGGCGAACCTGACCGGCTCGGCCAGCAGGCCCGCCTGGGCCAGGATCTGCCGGCCGGCCAGGTACTCCTCTGCCGTCACCTGGTTGAGGGGATGCGCCGGGAGCGCGCCCAGGTCAGTCGCGCTCGTAGCGGTGTCTGTCATGGTGAAACTCCCAGCAATCGAAACGGTTGAGCTCCCGCCGCATCCCCGCGGCCAGTTGGCCCGGCTACTCGTCGGCGACGATCGAGCCGACCCGGTCGCCGAGGCCCGGGTCGCGCCGGCTGAGGACTACGGCGTAGATCACGGCGACCACGATCACGACCAGCGCCGCGTACGGGAACCAGTCGTACGGTGCCGGCTGGCCGGGCTTGACCAGGTAGTAGACCGGCACGCCGATGGCGATCATGCCCAGGACGGGCAGGATCAGGTGCTTGACGATGTGGAACTCCTGCGGCCGGTACTTCCGGTAGTAGAACGGCAGCGCCAGGTTGGACAGGAAGTAGACGACCAGAATCAGGATCGTGCCCAGCGTGGACGACTCGAAGAAGAAGTTGATCGGGTCCATGTTGCCGCTCTGGCCATGGCCGATCAGGTGCAGCAGGCCCCAGACCAGGATGATCGCGCTGGCGGTGACCACGAAGGCGTAGATCGCGTTGACCGGCGTACGGCGGGTCCGGTGCACCTTGCCCAGCCAGGCCGGCAGCAGGCCCTCCCGGCCGGCGTTGAAGATCAGCCGGCACTGCGAGTTCACCGCCGAGATCAGCACGCCGAGCGTCGAGGTCATGCCCGCGATGTAGGCGCACAGAGCCAGCCCGGGCCAGATGCCGTGGGCGACCGTGATGAACGGGATCGTGGCCGCGCCCAGCTTGGCGCCGTTGTAGCCGAACCCGCTCACCGTGGCGAAGGAGTACAGCAGGTACCCGACCGACATGATCGCGATAGACATGAACACCGCCCGCGGGACGTTGCGCCGCGGATTGTTGGTTTCCTCGGCCAGGGCAGCCGAGTTCTCCCAGCCGATGAACAGGTACACCGCCAGCGGGAAGCCGGCCGCCAGGCCGCTGAAGCCGTTGGTGAGGTGGCTGGGCTCGAACGGCACGCCGCTGAGGTGCCCGCCGTGCTTGATGAGTGCGGCCACGGACACCACGACCAGCACCAGCATCTCGAAGCCGAAGAACAGGCCGGCCAGCTTGGTCGAGACGGCCACGCCGCGGATCATCATCAGCACCGCGCCCGCGGTCAGGATCAGCGAGAAGATCCCCCACGGGATGTTCCAGCCGAAGTAGTAGTTAAGCAGGATCGACAGGAATCCGCCTACCACGGCAATCACCGACGAGATGGCGATGATGTAGCCCACGCCGCACAGCAGCGCGGTCGTCACGGCGCTGGTGCCGCCGAAGGTCTTGCCCACGAACGAGATGAACCCGCCCGTCGACGGCTGCACCCGGGAGAACTGGGCCAGGGTGTTGCCGAGCAGCGCCACGGCGATCGCCGCCGCGACGATGGTCAGCGGCGCGGCCAGCCCCGCGACCAGCACCAGACCCGCGAAGCCGAAGTAAAAGCTGTAGGCCGGGCCGATGTTGGCCATGGTCGACGCCGATATGTCCACCAGGCCGAGCGCACCGCGATGCAGCCGGTCGGCCGATTCGGGCGCCTTGGTTTCCGAGAACGGAACGGAGGCCGCTTCGCTCATCGTCACTCCCCTCGTATTAACTAAGTGGCTGCCCTGCATTGTGGGACATAGCGTCCGCGCACGGAAGGGCCCGGCACCACAAGATCAGTACGGGTAATGCGCTGGCAGGGGGTTAATCGTCAGCCAGCGCCGCTCGGTGAACTCCTCGATGTTCGAGTCACCGCCCGACCGGCCGCCCAGGCCGGACTGGCCGACGCCGCCGAACGGGGCCAGCGCCTCGTCCTGCGGTGTCGCGTCGTTGAGGTGCACCATCCCGGCCCGCAGCCGCCGGGCCACCTCCAGGCCGCGCTGCACGTTGCCGGAAATCACCGAGTCGACCAGGCCGTAGGCGGTGTCGTTGGCCACCTCGACCGCCTCGTCGTCGGTGTCCACGACCAGCACCGGCGCGATCGGCGCGAAGATCTCCTCGTTCCACAGCCGCGACTGCCGGCTGACGCCGGTGACCACCGTCGGCCGGAAGTAGGGCCCGTCCACCTCGCCGCCCGTGACGATCGTGGCCCCCTCGGCCACCGCCTCGTCCAGCATGGCCTTGGCCCGCTCGATCTGCCGGGAGTTGATCATCGGGCCCAGCCCGACCTCCTCGGTGACCGTGTTGCCCATCGTGATCGCGGTTGCCCGAGCGGCCAGCCCGGCCACGTAGGCTTCGGCCGCGCCGCGCTCCACGATGTGCCGCCCGGCGGTGATGCAGGTCTGGCCCTGGTAGTGATAGGCCGACCAGGCCCCGATCATGGTGGCCTGCTCCACGTCGGCGTCGTCCAGCACCAGCAGCGCGTTGTTGCCGCCCAGTTCCAGCGAGACCTTCTTCAGCAGGCCGCCCGCCGTGGCCGCGATCTGCCGCCCCACCGCCGTCGACCCGGTGAAGTGGATCATCCCCACGTCCGGGTGGCTGACCAGCCGCTCGCCCACCGCCACGTCGCCCGGCAGCACCTGGAAGACGCCCGCCGGCGCCCCGGCCGCCTCGAACAGCTCGGCGATGGCCAGCCCGCCCGAGACCGGAGTCTCCGGCGACGGCTTGAGCAGGACGACGTTGCCCAGCGCGATCGCGGGCGCGATCACCCGCATGCCCAGGACCAGCGGGAAGTTCCACGGGGTGATGACCCCGACGAGCCCCACCGGCAGCCGCTCCGACAGCGAGAACCGGCCCGCGTGCCCGGTCGGCAGCACCTCGCCCGTCGCTCGCGACGCCAGCGCGGCCGCCTCGGTCAGCTCGCTCACGGCGGCGCCGATCTCGTAGTCCGCCTTGCCGCCGATGCAGCCCGTCTCCCGCATGATCAGCTCGCGCATGGACTTGGCCCGGTCCGTCAGCGCCGCCGCCACGCCCCGCAGCAGTGCCGCCCGCTCTGCGTAAGTGCGCTCCGTCCAGCCCGGCTGGGCCGCCTTGGCCGCCGCGACCGCCTGGTCCACGTCGGCCTCGGTCGCCCGCCCCGCCGTCGCGAAGATCTCTCCCGACGCCTTGTCCCGCACGTCGATGGTGCCGCCGTCGGCCGGCCGCTCGAAGGCCCCGCCGACGAACATCGCCTCGTGCCACGCCTGCTGGACAGATCCCACGACTATCTCCGCATCTTGGGTGGGGCCGGAGTCCAGCGCTTAGCCGCCCGGTGTGGCAAACCCGTGTGGCAAGCGCTTTCCATATTCAGGCGAAAGTACCTGAGGAGGACGGAGCCGCGCAAGAGCCAGCCGACCGCCCGAAGGTGTCTGTTCGGTAACTGCCGCCACGCCACCCGCAACGCCCCCACCAGCCCTGATCCGCCCCCACCTCAGGCCCTCCCGCCCCGCCTTGCACCTGGTCCGCCGTTTCCGCTCCGCCGGACCGGCCGGCCCACCCGCCTCGCGCCCGCGTCCTCACCACGCCCGTCGCGCTCACCCCTCGCGCCCTAAGCACCCCGGCCGCCGCGTCTTCACCTGCCACTCCCGCCTACCAGCTCGCCCCGCCATACCCGTCCGCCACTCG
>JBOHCO010000390.1:0-9268 GCA_050698895.1 Streptosporangiaceae bacterium | reverse complement strand
CCCGCGGACCGCCCCGGCTGACCTGCCGGGCTAGCTGCTGCGACCGGTCACGGCCACGGTCACGCCCACGCCGATCATGGCCAGGCCGCCGGCCCCGCCGACAACGGCGAACCGGCGCGGCGACTTGGCGAACCAGCTCCGCAGCTGGCTGGCGGCCAGCCCCCACGACGTGTCGGACACCAGCCCGATCCCGATGGAGACCAGGCTGAGCACCAGCATCTGGACCGGGACGTGGCCCGCCGCGCGGTTGACGAACTGGGGCAGCACCGCGCCGAACAAGATCAGCGCCTTGGGGTTGGTCACCCCGACCACGAAGCCCTCGCGCAGCGCCTGCCGGTCGCTGCGGGCCGGGACCTCCTGGCTGAACGCCGCGGCCAGCGTCCCGCGCCGCCGCCACGCCTGGATGCCCAGCCAGATCAGGTACCCCGCCCCGATGAGCTTGACCACGGTGAACGCCTGGGCCGAGCGCTGGACCAGGGTGCCGATGCCGAAGGCCACGCAGATGGCGACCAGGTAGCTGCCCGCGGCGTTGCCGCAGATGGTGGCCAGCGCGGCGCGACGGCCGTAGGCCAGGGCCCGGCCGACCACGAACAGCACGCTGGGGCCGGGGATGATGATGAGCAGAAACGAGGCCAGGGCGTAGCCAGACAGTTCGGCGGGCGAGATCACCCGCCCACAGTAACCCGGTTGCGGCGGGCCGCCGCTAGTGGAGACCATCGCGGCATGGAGCCCGTGCTGGTGACCGCGCGGCTGGTGCTGCGCCCCTTCACCCCGGCCGACGTGGACGGCCTGCTCGCCCTGGACGGCGACCCGGAGTTGATGCGCTTCCTGGACAGCCACGTCAAGACGCGGGCCGAGATCGAGACCGACGTCCTTCCTTTGTTACTTGCCTCTCAGCCGAGCGAGGCCGGCTTCGGGCGGCTGGCGGCCGACGCCCGCGCCGACGGCCGGTTCATCGGGTGGTTCGGGCTGCGGCCGGTGCGGCCGGGTCCTGGGGCCATGGTGCGCTGGAGGGGCGGGCTGGACGCGACCAGGACCGCGGAGCTGGGCTACCGGCTGCGGCGCGGTGCGTGGGGCCGCGGCTACGCCACCGAGGGGACGCGGGCGCTGGTCCGCCGGGCCTTCGGCGAGCTGGACGTGGCCGAGCTGGTGGCGACGACGATGGCGGTCAACCTCCGCTCGCGGCGGGTGATGGAGAAGGCGGGGCTGCGGTATGCCCGCACGGTCCATGCGGCCTGGGACGATCCTCTGGAGGGCACCGAGCAGGGCGAGGTCGAGTACCGGCTGCGCCGCGAGGACTACGAGGAGACAGCAACGTGACAAGCAGCACCGGCGCGCCTGGCCCGGTGGCCCCGGCGAGCATCGAGGTGCGGCGGCGGGTCGAGTGGGCCGACACCGACGCCGCCGGGCACCACCACAACACGGCCGTGCTGCGCTGGCTCGAGGAAGCCGAGACGGTGCTGCACGAGCGGCTCGGCATCGTGGAGCAGACCTTCGGGCGGACGCCCCGGGTCCGGCTCGAGATCGACTTCACCGAGCGCCTGTACTTCCGCGACATCGTGGCGGTCCGGCTGGCCGTCGCGGCTGTCGGCCGGACCTCGCTCACTTACTCGTTCGAGGTGGCCAGGGGCGAGGTGGTGGCCGCTCGGGGACGGCTGGTCATCGTGAACGCCGCGGCGGGTGAGGGGGCGCAGCCCTGGCCCGGCGAGCTGCGCGAGGCGCTGGCGCAGGCCGGCCCGCAGCCGGGGGAGTACCTGGCTGAACAGCGGGCGGAGCAGCGGGCGGACGGGATCGACACCTCGGTCGCGCATCCGGCCCGGGTCTATGACTACTGGCTGGGCGGCACGAACAACTTCCCGGCCGACCGCGAGGCGGCCGAGCGGGTGCTGGCGGCCACGCCGGGCCTGCGGTTCCGGGTCCGGGCCAACCGGGCGTTCCTGGCCCGCGCGGTCCGGTACCTGGCGGGCGAGGCCGGCATCGCGCAGTTCCTGGACATCGGCACCGGCATCCCGTCGGCGGACAACACCCACCAGGTCGCCCAGGCGGTCGCGCCGGACGCGCGGGTCGTCTACGCCGACAACGACCCCATCGTGCTCACCCACGCCCGGGCGCTGCTGGCCGGCGACCCGCGCGGAGCGACCCAGTACGTGCCCGGCGACCTGCGCGACCCGGCCCCGATCCTGGCCGCGGCGGCGCAGACCCTGGACCTGGGCCAGCCCGCCGCGCTGATGCTGCTCGGCGTGCTGCACCTCATCCAGGATGACGAGGACCCGTACCAGATCGTGGCCGGGCTCATGGACGCGCTGGCGCCGGGCAGCTACCTGGTTCTCTCCCACCCGGCCAGCGACAT
Organism: Streptosporangiaceae bacterium; assembly: GCA_050698895.1. Taxonomy (GTDB): domain Bacteria; phylum Actinomycetota; class Actinomycetes; order Streptosporangiales; family Streptosporangiaceae; genus DASUBV01. The sequence goes on along the minus strand of JBOHCO010000390.1, from coordinate 6,918 downwards.
CCACCCCGGCCAGGCCGAAGCGCAGCGCCGCTACAACGAGCGGGTGGCCACGCCGCAGACGCTGCGCAGCCGGGCCGAGGTGAGCCGGTTCTTCGACGGCCTGGGCCTGGTGCCGCCGGGCCTGGTCTACGTGCACGACTGGCGGCCGGGGCCGCAGGACGCCGCGCCGCCCGGCACGGCCTCGGCCTACGGCGGCGTCGCCCGCAAGCGCTGAGCTATCCGAATGGTCCGGCGGGACCGGTGTTGAGCACGCAGAACAGGTTGCCCTCGGGGTCGGCCAGCACCACGAAGCTGGCCTGCTCGGGATAACTCCAGTCGACGCGGGTGGCGCCGGCCGCGATGAGGCGGCCGACCTCGGCCCGCTGCTCCGTGGCGCTGGCGGTGCGCAGGTCCAGGTGCATCCGGTCGGTCTCGTCGACCTGGATGGCCGGCCCGGCGCCGTCCGGCGGGACAAGGATCAGCGGGTTGTCCGGCCGGGGCACGTAGCCCAGGGCGGTGGCCCAGAACCGGGCGTGCGACAGGCCGAACAGGTCCTCGAAGCTGCCCAGCATCGAGTAGTGGTTGTAGTTGACCGTGCTGACCGTCCCCGGCTTGATGAACGGCGAGAGCAGCACCGCGCCGACGCGGCCGCCGCCGGGCCCGTTCATGCCTGGCTCGGCGATGTTCGGGTGCGACGGCGACTTGCCCGACGTCTCGCCGCAGCACGCCTTGCTGTCGGTGCGCTCGTCGAACGTGATGAAGATCAGCCCGTTCTTGTAGGCCGGCGAGTGCATGATCTCCGGCACCCACATCGACAGGAAGGTCGATGTTGATCAGGCCGCCCGGGTCGCCGTTGGCGCACGGGGCGTCGTGGCCGTCCACGCGGAACCCGTGCGCGGTCAGGTCACCGCCGTTGCTGAACCTGATCTTCAAGCACTGCCCGGGTGCGCTACTGAGTGCGCTACTGGGTGCGCTACTCAGCCGCCGACGGGGGTGAGCTCGCTGGCGCAGTGCAGGCACTTGGTCGCCCTGGCCGGTATATCCGCTGACTGGCAGTCGGGGCAGACCCGGGTCGGCTGCGGGTCGCCGAAGACCTCGCGGCCGCGCCTGAGCATGTAGGCCCGGTACGGCACCACGATCAGGTAATAGACGACCGCCATGAAGATGATGAAGTAGATCAGCGCGCCGATGAACGCTCCGAGGTCGATCCGCTGCCCGTTCACCGTCCACCCGATGCCCTTCCCGGCCGTGCCGCCCCCGGCTATCGCGTTGATCAGCGGCGTGATCACGCTGTCGGTGAACGCCTTGATCAGGGTGCTGAACGCCAGCGCGACGACGAGCCCCACCGCGATGATGATCAGTTCGCCCTGCATCAGGAAATTCTTGAACCCCCGCATCCTGCCCCCTTGACGGTCCGTTGACCCTCAGGCCGCTCATGCCCCGCCCGCCCTGGCGTCACACTCGGTCGCCTGACCGGGCCTAACAGCCCGGGGAACGTTTCCGCGGAAACGTCCCGCGCATGTGCGTGATGCAATTGCGTCAGACGTTTCCGCGGAAACGTGAGCTCAGATGAGCAGGTCCGCCGTCTCCGCCGCCTCGGCCCCAGTCCCGGGCTCGGCCTCAGCCGTCAGCCGCTTGAGCAGGGCGTGCTCGACGAACCAGGCCAGCGAGGCGTAGCCGCGCCACACCCGGCGCCATTCCCGCTGCACCGCCGCCTCGCCCAGCGTCCGGCCCACCTCGTCCAGGTAGGTCACGATGATGTCGGCGGCCTGGCGGCTGTGCCCGGCGGACAGGTTGTCGATCGTCAGGTGGGCCTGCTCGTAGCAGTCGTCGAAGCCGTAGTGGCGCAGCTTCTGGACCTCGTGCAGCCGCAGCTCGCCCAGCCCGAACATCTCGATGGCCAGGTTGTAGCCCAGGATCTCGTTGTAGAACGTGTCAGGGAACAGCGCCATGCACAGCTGGTGCAGCGAGAACCCGTACAGCTCGTCGGGCAGGTCGCCCTGCTCCATGAACGCGGCCTCGCGGATGTGCGGCAGCCGGATGTCCATGCTGGCCAGCGCCCGGTGGATCAGCGTGATGTGGTTCTTGCGCAGGTCGCCGTGGCCGACCTCGTCGGCGTAGATGGCGAACAGCGCGGCGTCGCCGGACCGCTCGGCCCGGCCCAGGTTGGCCATCCGGTGGATCCACGCCGCGTCAACCAGCGCGCCGAGCGCGTACGTGGTCTGCAGGAACACCACCACGTCCCGGTCCGGGATGGCGGCCAGCGGCTCGTACGGCCGGATCAGCTTGTCGAAGTAGACCCGCTCGCACCGCTCGTACAGCGCGTCGGAGGAGTACTCGAAGTAGCTGGCGTCGGTGTACCGGCCGTCCGCCCCGACATCGAACAGCACCTCGGCCTCGGTGAGCAGCCGCTCGGCGCGGGCCAGCGCCAGTGGCCGGGTGCTGGCGAAGTTCTCGATGTTGACCAGCCGGTAGAACAGCTCGCGATCGCCGGGCGCTCCGGCCTCGGCGATCACCACGTCGGCCGGGGCGCTGGCCGCGATGGCGGCGGCCCGGGCCGCGGCGCGCTGGTCACCCGCCGTGCAGGCCGAGATCACGATGTCCGGCCGGTCGCCGGCCTGCACGGACTCGGCCCAGGCCTGGAATACCTCGGCCTCGCCCGCGTCGAAGATGCCGAACATCGGCCCGCCGAACTTCAAGGCCTTCACAAGCGAGCAAACGGACTCGGTGGTCCGGCGTAGCTGCGGCGATTCCCGCAACTCTCGCAGGAACTCAGCCAGGTCGAGCCCGGGGTCGGCGAAGCGGTCGGCCAGCCGCCTTCCCCCGACTCGCACGTCCCGGTGCTGGCGGCCCGCGAACGGCGCATGCCGCGCGACGATGGCCGCCACCTTCGACTCCAGGGTCAGCCCGCGATGCCAGTCAGCTAGCTCGGCCAGCAGGGCGACGTGCTCGCGCTCCAGGTTCACCGCCAGCCACAGGCCCGCGTGCAGCCGGGCCCGCTCGCCTGGCCCGGCCAGGTCCAGGTAGGCCGCGAGCACGGCGCGCAGCTCGGCCTCGGCCAGCAGCGGCGGCGCGCCGAGGAGCTGGTCGTCCACGCCGAGCGCGAGCACGGCGTAGTGCACGCCGACCAGCTCAGGCAGGAAGCCGGCGGGCAGCCGGGACAGGGCCAGGTACCAGCCGCCGTGCAGCGCGGTCAGCGGCCGCGCCCCGGCCCTGGCCAGGAAGTCGGCGGCGGCCAGGTCGGGCAGGTAGACCCCGGATTCCTCCATCCGCCGCCGTCGCACGGCGGCCAGCGACCGGCGCGGGTTGCCCGCGCCGCGCAGCGCGTAGTGCTGCGCGAACAGCCGGTTCACGATGACCGAGGGCTGGGTGGCGGGCTGGGACACGACGTCCAGCCAGCAGCCGCCGAGCAGGCCGAGCGGCGCGCGCTGGCGGATCACCAGCTCACGGGTGGCCGGGTCGGTCTCGGTCAGTGCCGCCACCGTGGCGGCCAGCTCCTGGCGGACCTCAGACACACTGGCCGCGATCTCGTCGGCGGTCGAGTCCTGGCTGAGCGCGTCGTCACGCGGGCGGGGCTCGGCCAGGAACGCGTCGAGCACCCGGCGGGCGGCCAGCAGCGCGGCCTCGGACTCCTGGTCGGCCAGCAGCCTGCGGAACAGCTCCTGCGGAGGCCGGGCCACGATGGCGTCGGCCTCGGCGATCGCGGCCGCGCTGAACTGGAACGGCCGGCGGGGCAGCGCGGCGATCCTGTCGGGCAGCTCGAACGCCGTCACGGGCGAAACGGCCATGGCCATCCTCCTAGCCGACCCGGCGCAGCAGCGCGCCGATCCTGGATCCGGGCACGCTGGCGGCCAGCAGGCCGTAACCGCCGGGGCCGATGTCGCCGCGGGCCGCCCGGTCGACCAGGTTGATCAGCGGGTCGGCGGCGAAGCAGTGGCCCAGCCGCGGGATGTTGTCGAGGTAGAGCTGGTCGGCGCTGAACCCGGCCTGCCGCTCCTTCATCATCAGCACCGGCTTGAACAGGTTGGCGTGCAGCAGCGCCGCGACGTCGCCCAGCTTGAGCCCCTGCGGCGCCAGCAGCGCGGCGGTCACCGCACGGGCCAGGTCGGCGCTGATCTGGCTGGTCCACTCCAGGCTGGCGGTGTCCTGGGCGATGGCGCAGCCCAGCAGCTCGTAACCGCCCGGCCCGGCATCGGTGCCGCCCGGCTCCGCGCTGACCACGCAGCTGGCCGCGCCGTCGCTGAACAGCGCGAACTGCGACATCCGGTCGGCGCCAGGGGCCACCTTGTCGGTCGTCACCAGCAGCACGGTCCGGTACCGGCCGCTGGTCACCAGGGCGCGGGCCACGTCCAGGCCCGCGAGCAGGTTCACGCACCGGTTCAGGAACTGGCCGTAGCACGGGACGTCGCCCAGGCCGATGCCGGTCAGCACCCGCTGCACGAACCGGCCGTGGTCCTCGGCCGGGCCAGGGATCCGGTTGGAGCACAGCACCAGCGCGTCGACCGCCGCCGGGTCCAGGCCCGCGGCCCGCAGGGTGGCCGTGCCCGAGTCCGCGGCCAGGTCCTCCAGGTCGCGCTCGGTCACCCGCAGGCCGCCCCAGCCCCACAGCCCGGCGCTGGGCGCCATCTTGAACCGGGCGGTCAGCTCAGTCAGGTTCTCGATGCCGGTGTGGTCCAGTTCGGCCTCGCCGAGCACGTAGCTCGCTCCGCGGAGGAAGGCGGTGTTTCCGCTCATGGGTGGCAGCGTCACTGGCTATCCCTCAGATCAGCTCGACGTGCTGGTCGGCCTGGACGAGTCCGCGCAGGACGCCCACGGCCGTGTCCGGGTCGGACTCGAAGTAGAAGTGGCCGCCGTCGACCCAGCAGCGGTCCGGAGCCGCCGCGAACTCGGAGTTCCACGGCTCGACCTGTTCCGCCTTGACGTGCGGGTCGTCGCGGCCGACGACCAGCGTGGCCGGGACGTCCAGCGGCGGCCCGGGCCGGTAGCGGTAGCCGACGGCCAGGTGGAAGTCGGCGGTCACGCCGGGCAGCAGCAGGTCGCGCATGTCGCGGTCGGCGATGACCTCGGCGGGCAGCCCGCCGAAGAACCCGATGGCCTCGGCGAACTCCTGGCCGCTGAGGGTGGCGATGCGCCGCACCCGCTCCGAGGGCAGCAGCGCGGGCGCCGCGCAGCCCGACGCGACGAAGTGCCGCGGCGCGGACGATGCGGGCAGCCGGCGGACGACCTCGAACGCGATCAGCGCGCCCAGGCTGTGCCCGAACAGGAAGCACGGCCGGCCGTCGGCCTCGGTCAGCGCGGTGATCGCGGCGGCGGCCCCGTCGATCAGCTCGGCGATGGTCGGCGCGAGCTCGGCGGCGCGGTGCTCCCGGCCGGGCCGGCAGACGGCCAGGATCTCGGCATCCTCGCCCAGCCGGGCCTGCCAGTCCAGGAACACCCGCGGGCTGCCGCCCGCGTACGGGAAGCAGAACACCCGCGGCGCCCACGGCAGCTCCGGGCCGGCGGTGAGAAACCACTGGCTGCTGTTCACCGCCGGACCGCCACGTCGATGCGGAAGGACTGGGTGGCGCTGCGGGACGGGTCGCCGGGCCGGATGTGCAGCTCGCCGCGGTCCGGGAGCATGACCACCGCGGCCACGGTCCGCTCCCGCCGGATGTCGCCGGTGTCGGCCACGCAGATCGGCGGCCGGGACAGCCGCGCGAAGTGCTGCTCGACGTCGGCGCCGCCGCCGGCCGCGTCCGCGGCCAGCTCGGCCAGGGCGCTCTGGCCGGCGGCCAGCCGGAGCCGCGAGGAGTTGCGCGCGAACACGTTGAGCGCGTCCCGGTTTATGAGATCTGGGTGCAGCAGGTGGTTGGTGTGCACCCCCGGCTCGACCAGCCGCAGCTCGTTGTCCACGATCTCCGCGCAGGCCACCGAGTGCTGGTCGCACAGGGTCAGCGAGCGCGAGCTGGCCAGCGGCAGCCCGGGCAGGATGTCCAGCGCCTCGGCGACGCTGCCCGCCTGGTCCAGCAGGTGCCGGATGGCCAGGTACGGCGGCAGGCCGGGTTGCCAGTCGCCGCCGAGGACCAGGTTCAGGCCGATGGCCAGGCCGTCGCTGTTCACGCCGAGGTAGCCGAGCAGCCCGCCGAAGCTCAGCACCAGGGCGCGGCGCGGCGCGTTGTCCAGCCCGATGTCGAGCACCGTTATCTGGTCGTCCAGGTTGCCGTTCAGGTCCACGGTCTGGGCCAGCACCGGCCCGCCGCCCGGGCCCGCGGTAAGGCTGGCGTAGGTGGTGCAGTCGCCGGCCGCCGGCACCCGCTGGAACCCGATGATCTCGCGCCGGACCTGCAGCAGCACCGCCTCCTCACGGGAGATCCCGGCGCCCTGGGCCAGCCCGTCGATCTCCTCGCTCAGCCGGGGCGTGGCCGCCGCGATGGCCGCGCTGTAGGCGGCCAGCCGGGGAAGCAGCGCAGCCACCGACACCGGCTCCGGGGCCAGCCGGGCGATGCGGGCCAGGCCGTCGTCCAGGAAGGCGCGCAGCTCGGCGGCCCTGGCGGCGCCGTGCCGGCTGCCGACCTCGAACGGCGAGCCGGTGGCGCGGGCGAAGGGCAGCGCGATCGTGCTGGGCAGCACCGTCATGTGGGCGCCCCGAGCGTCTCGGGCTCGGGCCAGACCACCTTGGGCTGGCTCAGCAGCTGGTCGCGGACCTTCGGCCACTCGGCCCGCAGCACGCTGTAGTAGACCGCGTCCCGGCGGCGACCGTCGGGCATGGGGTTGAAGCTGCGCAGCGTGCCCTCCTCGCGGGCGCCTACGTTGAGCAGCCCGTGCCGGGCCTGGATGTTCAGGATGTCGGTCTTGAACTCCACCCGCTCGGCGGCCATCTGCTCGAAGGCGTGCCGCATCATCAGGAACTTGGCCCACCGGTTGAGGCCCGCGCCCTGGAAGTCGCGGCCGAGCCAGGAC
>JBOHCO010000389.1:0-8677 GCA_050698895.1 Streptosporangiaceae bacterium | reverse complement strand
TGCGGGGCGAGAAGGCCATGACCAACTTCGTGACGTTCGCGCCGGGCGCCACCGCCCCGCGGCACGTGCACGAGGAAGAGCAGATCGTGGTCGTGCTGGACGGCGAGTTTACGTTCGACCTCGATGGAGACGTGCGGTTCATGCGCAAGGGCGACGTCGCCGTGGTCCCCTCCTGGGTGCCGCACGGGGCCTGGACGACCGACAGCCACTGCAGCGAGCTGGACGTGTTCAGCCCGCCGCGGCAGAGCCTGCTCAAGCTGGCCGAGGCCCAGGCCGTCGGCGACGTCCCCGCGGCTGAGCCGGACCAGGAGGAGGCATAGATGGACCTCGGGCTGGCCGGGCGCCGGGCCATCGTCACCGGCGGGTCCAAGGGGCTCGGTAAGGCCATCGCCGCCGAGCTGCTGGCCGAGGGCGCGGCGGTGTCCATTTGTTCGCGGAATGCGGCCGAGCTCGACGAGACCGCCGCGCTGCTCAAGGAGCAGGCCGGCGACCAGGCCGCCCCCGTGTACGCCATGGCCTGCGACGTGACCGACCCGGACCAGGTGGCGGGGTTCGTGTCCGCCGCGGCGGAGCGGATGGGCGGGGTCGACATCCTGGTCAACAACGCGGGCGGCGCGCGGCCGGGCCAGTTCGCGACGCTGACCGATGCGGACTGGCAGGCCGACATCGAGGTCAAGCTGTTCTCGCAGATCCGCTGCATCCGCGCTACGCTGCCGGAACTGCGCCGCAGCGCCGCCCCGCGCGTGATCAACATCAACGCGCTGTACGGACACTACCCCGACCCCTCGTTCCTGGCCTCGTCGGTCAACCGGGCCTCGTGCCTGAGCCTGTCCAAGGCCCTGGCCATCGACCTCGGCGGCGAGGGCATCCTGGTCAACAGCGTGAACATCGGCTTCGTGGAAACCCCGCAATGGCAGAACATCCACCGCCGTCGCGCCCCGGAGATGCCGGCCGAGGAGTTCTTCGGCCAGCTGGCCTCCGGCGAGGTGCCGCTGCGCCGGTTCGGCCGGCCCGACGAGGTGGCCGGCCTGGTCGCGTTCCTGGCCAGCGACCGGGCCAGCTACATCGCCGGGGCGTCCATCGACGTCGGCGGCGGCATGGGCAAGTACCTGTAGAGAGGACCACAGACCGTGTGCCGCCTGCTTGGCTACTGCTCCCGCGAGCGCGCGTCGCTCGCGGACCTGATGGGCGGTCAGGCGTTCAGCGAGTTCAGCGCGCTGTCGTCGCTGCACCGCGACGGCTGGGGGATGGCCTGGTACGACGGGGACGAGCCGGTGATCCGCAAGTCGCCGGGCCGGGCCGACAGCGAGCCCGAGTACGACAAGCTGGCCTGGCAGCCGCTCGGCGACCTCGGCCTGCTGCACCTGCGCTGGGCCACACCGGGCCTGGGCATTCATGACCGGAACTCGCACCCGTTCCGCTACGGACCGTACGCTCTCGCCCATAACGGGGCCATCCACCCGCAGGACCGGCTCGGCGAGCTGCTGCCCGCGGACTGGGAGCGGCAGCTGACCGGCACCACGGACAGCGAGCGGTACTTCCTGCACCTGATGTGGCGGCTCGGGGCGCGGGACGGGGACATGGTGGCGGCCATCGCCGACACCACCGCGGACATCGAGGAGCGGTACGCGCCGAACAGCCTGAACGCGATCCTGCTGGCCCCGGACAAGCTCTACGCCATCTCCTGGCACGACCCGGCCAGGGTGCCCGCGCCGCAACTGCGGGCCAAGGGTTACGCCGACCGGCCGGACGACATCGCCTGCTACTTCGACCTGGCCTACCGGGCTACCGCCGACTCGGTGGTAGTGGCCAGCTCGGGCTGGCCGATGCCGGGCTGGACGCCGCTGCCCCGCCGCCACGTCCTGGTCACCGACCGGGCCACGCTGCGCACCTCCGTGCTCCCGCTGGAGCCGCCCGGCTAGGGTGTCTCGGGGTATCTCGGGGTGTGCGAGCAGCGGCAGAGGGAGCGCGATGACGGAGCCCGGCTTCCTGGACCCGGCCGCCTGGTTTGCCCAGCTCGCGAGGGTTGTCGCCTCGGCCGGCGCGCTGATCACCGACCCGGAGGGCCGGGCCCTGCTGGTCAAGCCCAACTACCGGCCGGGCTGGAGCCTGCCGGGCGGCGTGTGCGAGCACGGCGAGCCGCCCCACCTGGCCTGCGCCCGCGAGGTCCTCGAGGAGGTGGGCCTGGCCATCACCCCGGCCCGGCTCCTGGTGGTGCACTGGCTGCCGCCCGAGGCCGAGCGGACCGACCCGAACATCGCGTTCATCTTCGACGGCGGCACGGTGGACGGCCCGGACGGGATCCGGCTCCAGCACGAGGAACTGGACGACTTCGCGTTCATCGACCCGCCAGAATCCGCCCATTTCCTGCGGCCCGAAATTGCCGCGCGCATCCCCGCCGCGGTCGCCGCTCGCACCACTAACGGCCCCGCCTACCTGCACGGATAGCCGGCCCGCGGTCTCGCCGGGCCCGCGGCCAGGCCAGGCCCGCGGCGATCCCCCGGCGGACGCCGGTACCGAAACTGTCATACCCGACGTTGTAAAATTACGATCGTGGCCCCCGGCTCGCCGGGGACCGCCAAGAGGACGGCTGCAGCCTGGCCGCCCCCGCACCGACCCGCGGTGGACAGCGTTTGTCCGCCGGCCCGGACCTGGAGGGGGTCGTCATGACCGTCCCGCGCGCTTCCGTCCATGCCCTTGATCTGGCTGAGCCCCTCACCGTCGACGCGGCCTACGCCCGCTCGCACGAGGCCGCGCTGGCCGACTCCGAGATCGGCTCGGTCGGGCTGGAGATCGAGACCCACCTGGTTGACCTGGACTCGGTGGCCGATCGCGTGCCCTGGGACCGGGTCGATCCCATGCTGAACGTGGTCCGGGCCGCCACCGGGACCAGCTCCGTCACCCTGGAGCCCGGCGCCCAGCTCGAGCTGTCCGGCCGCCCCGCGGCCGACATCACGACCACCGTCACTGAGCTGCGCGAGGACGGGGATCGGGCCCGGCTGGCGCTGGCCGCGCTGCGCCTGGGAGTGGTCCCGGCCGGGGCCGATCCGCTGCGCCCGTCCCGCCGGGTCAACCCGAGGCCCCGCTACCAGGCCATGGAGCGGCACTTCGCCGCGACCGGCCGGGCCGCGCCGGGGGCGGTCATGATGAACTCCACCGCGGCCATCCAGGTCAACCTGCAGGCCGGGCCGCGGTGCGGGTGGCCCGAGCGGGTGGCCAGGGCGCACCGGCTGGGCCCGACGCTGGTGGCGATCTCGGCCAGCTCGCCCTGGCTGCACGGGCGCGACACCGGCTGGAAGTCGGCCCGGCAGCGGGCCTGGGCCGGGCTTGACGCCCGGGCCTGCGGCCCGGTGCCCGGCTGCGTGGCGCCCAGCCCCGGCCTGGACGACACCCTGGACCCGGCTGCCGCCTGGGCCCGGTACGCCCTGGACGCCCCGGTGTCATTCGTCCAGGTGCACGACGACGACACCCTGGCCGTGTGCGCGTCCGTCCCGTTCCGGCAGTGGGTGCGCGGCACGGTACGGCTGGGCGGGCGGGCCCCGACCGCGGCCGACCTCGACGTCCACATGACCACCCTGTTCCCGCCGGTCCGGCTGCGCGGCTACCTGGAGCTGCGCTACCTGGACATGACCGACTCCCGCTGGTGGCCGGCCATCGCCGCGGTCGCCACCACGCTCATGGACGACCCCGTGGCCGCCGACCTGGCCACCGAGGCCACCGAGCGGACCGCCGAGCTGTGGACCGAGGCCGCGCGCGACGGCCTGGGCCACGCACCGCTGGCCGACTCGGCCCGCCGCTGCCTGGACATCGCCGCCTCCCGGGTGCCGGTGGAGCTCGTCCCGGCCGTGGCCGACCTGGCCGAGCTGGTCGAGTCGGGCCGGTGTCCCGGCGACCTCCTGGCCGAGCGCATTACCGAGATCGGACCCCAAGCCGCATTCGAGGAGCTGGCTTATGCGTGACAACGTCGTCCGCGACCTGGAGCGGGCCCGCGCTCGCACCCTGGAGCTGACCGACCTGGACGAGCCGGCCCTGCTGGCCCAGCACGACCCGCTGATGAGCCCGCTGGTCTGGGACCTGGCCCACATCGGGCAGCAGGAGGAGCTGTGGCTGCTGCGCGGCGGCGACCCGGCCCGGCCCGGCCTGCTGCCGGCCGACGTCGACTCGCTGTACGACGCGTTCAAGCACCGCCGGGCCGACCGCCCGTCGCTGCCGCTGCTGCCGCCCGTCGAGGCCCGGGCCTACGACCACGAGGTCCGCGGCCGGGTGCTGGACCTGATCGAGCAGACCCCCGAGGACTCAGTGGAGAGCCTGTTCACCGCGGGCATGGTCGTCCAGCACGAGGAGCAGCACGACGAGACCATGTACGCCACCCTCCAGCTGCGGCAGGGCCCGCCGGTGCTGGCCGCGCGCCCGCTGCCGCCGGGCCGGCCCATCGAGCAGGAGCGGTGCTTCGTGGCCGGCGGCCCGTTCGTGCTCGGCGTGGACGCGGCCAGCGAGCCGTTCTCGCTGGACAACGAGCGGCCCGCGCACGTCGTGGACGTCGGCCCGTTCTGGATCGGGCGGGTGCCGGTGGCCAACCGGCAGTGGCGCGAGTTCATCGCCGACGGCGGTTATCAGCGGCCCGACCTGTGGTCCGAGCGGGGCTGGGCCCACCGGGCGGAGGTCGGCCTGGCCCGGCCCAAGTTCTGGACCGCCGACGGCACCCGGCACCGTTTCGGGATCGAGGAGGACGTGCCGCCGGACGAGCCGGTGCAGCACGTCGGCTACTACGAGGCTGAGGCGTTCGCCCGCTGGTGCGGTGCCCGGCTGCCCACCGAGGCCGAGTGGGAGAAGGCCTGCGCCTGGGACCCGGCCGCCGGGGCCCGGCGGGCCTGGCCCTGGGGCTCGCTGGCGCCCACCCCCGAGCTGGCCAACCTGGGCGGCGCGGCCCTGCGCCCGGCCCCCGTCGGCGCCTACCCGGGCAGCGCGTCGGCCTACGGCGCCGAGCAGCTGATCGGCGACGTGTGGGAGTGGACCTCGTCGGACTTCCGGCCCTGGCCGGGCTTCACGCCGATGATCTACCGCGCCTACAGCGAGCCGTTCTTCGGCTCCGACTACAAGGTGCTGCGCGGCGGCTCGTGGGCCGTGGCCCCGTCCGCCATCCGGCCCTCGTTCCGGAACTGGGATCATCCGATCAGACGGCAGATCTTCACGGGTGTCCGGCTGGCCTGGGACGTCTGAGTGTGCCGCCACCTGGCCTACCTCGGCCCGGCCCGCTCGCTCGGTGACCTGCTGCTCGCGCCGGAGCACGGCCTGCTCACGCAGTCCTATGCCCCCCGGCGGCAGCGCAACGGCCTGATGAACGCGGACGGCTGGGGGGTCGGCTTCTACGCCGCCGCCCGCCCGGACCAGCCGGCCCGCTGGCGGTCCAGCCGGCCGCTGTGGGCCGACCCCTCGTTCGCCTCGGTGGCCCCGGTGATCTCCGCCGGCTGCGTGCTGGCCGCGGTCCGCTCGGCCAGCGCGGGCATGCCCGGCGACGAGACCGCCGCCGCGCCGTTCCAGTCCGGGCGCTGGCTCCTGTCCCACAACGGGACCGTGGACCGGGCCCTGCTCGGCCCGCACCCGGCCGCGGAGTCGGTATGCGACTCCGCGCAGCTCGCCGCCCACCTGTTTGACTCCATCCTCGACTCCGGCCCCGAGCAGGTCGGCGAGTTCGTCGCCGCACTGGGCCACCGTGACCCCGCCGCCCGGCTGAACCTGCTGCTCACCGACGGCCAGCGCATCCTGGCCACCCGGTGGAACGACACGCTCAGCGTGCTGCGCACCGACGACAGCGTCGTGGTCGCCAGCGAGCCCTACGACGACGACCCGCGCTGGGCCGACGTCCCCGATCACCATGTGGTTTCCGCCACCGCCGACGCAGTGACCCTCAGCGATCTGGAGAACTGACTGATGCCAGCGGACAATCGCGTCCAGACCCAGCCCCCGGCCTACCTCGAGGCCCTGCGCGCCGACGTGCGCGCCGGCCTGACCGCCCGCCCCAAGACCCTGCCGCCCAAGTACTTCTACGACGCCCGCGGCAGCGAGCTGTTCGACGAGATCACCCGGCTGCCCGAGTACTACCTGACCCGGGCCGAGACCGCGATCCTGGACCGGCACGCGGCCGGCATCGCCGCCCTGTCGGAGTGCGAGTCGCTGGTCGAGCTGGGCAGCGGGACCTCGGCCAAGACCCGGCTGCTGCTGCGCGCGCTGCTGGACGGCGGCACGCTGCGCGAGTTCGTGCCCTTCGACGTCGACCCGGCCGTGCTGGCCGAGGCCAGCGAGGCGCTGTCGGCCGAGTACCCGGGCCTGCGGGTCGCGCCGTTCCTCGGTGACTTCACCCGCGACCTGGGCCAGATCCCGGCCGCCGGGCGCCGCACGATCGCGTTCATCGGCTCCACCATCGGCAACCTGGAGCCCGCCGAGCGGGCCACGTTCCTGGCCCGGGTCGGCGCCGCGCTGCGGCCGGGCGATACCTTCCTGCTGGGCACCGACCTGGTCAAGGACACCGCGCGGCTGCTGCGCGCCTACGACGACGCGGCCGGGGTGACGGCCGAGTTCAACCGCAACGTGCTGCGGGTCATCAACCGCGAGCTGGACGCGGACTTCGCGGTCGAGGAGTTCGAGCACGTCGCGGTCTGGAACGCCGACTGCGAGTGGATCGAGATGTGGCTGCGCTCGGCCCGCGCCCAGCAGGTCACCATCCGCGCCCTGGACCTGACCGTCTCGTTCGCGGCCGGCGAGCAGATGCGCACCGAGATCTCGGCCAAGTTCCGCCGCGAGCGGATCGAGGCCGAGCTGGCCGCGGCCGGGCTGAAGACGCTGCGCTTCTGGACCGACCCGGACGGCGATTTCGGCCTGACGCTGGCCCAGGCGCCCGAGTAGGTTCAGCGCCACTCCGCCACTGATCATTAACAAATGGCGCCCGGCCTGCGCCGGCTCGACGGCTCGGTCATGCCTGCCGCCGGGGCCGGCCGGCCGACCTATTGACACTAAATGTCGCACGGATGATACTCGTCGGTAACATCACTATTCCCTCACGGCACCGGGCGTTAGCCTGCGCTGATTCAGAAAGGGAGAGGATATGGATGGGAGAATGAGGTACCGACGTCGGCGAGTTCTGTTAGCCATGTCCGCCCTGGCCGCCGGCGCGGCCGTTGTCCTGGCCGCCGGGGTGGTTCCGGCGCAGGCCGCGACGCTGCCGCTGGGCAATGAGGCGGTCGCGTTCCTGAACTCCACTAATCCGCTGTTCTATCAGGCCTCGCCGCTCGGCGCCAATGTGCCGTGTCATCCGCCGGCCGCCCATCCCTATCCGGTCGTCCTGGTCGAAGGCACCTTTGCCAGCATGTACAACAGCTTCGAGGCGATCTCCCCGGACCTGGTGAACAACGGATACTGCGTCTACGCCTTTAACTACGGCCAGACAATCCCGTTCTCCGGGTTCGACGCGATGGGCGACATTCCGACCTCGGCCAGAGAGCTGGCCACCGAGGTCAACCGGGTACTGGCCGCGACCGGGGCCAGCAAGGTCGACCTGGTCGGCTGGTCGCAGGGCGGCATGATGCCGCGCTACTACATCAATGACCTGGGCGGCGCGGCCAAGGTCAGCACGCTGGTCGGCTTCGCCCCGTCCAACTACGGCACCACGCTGGACGGCCTCCAGGGCCTGATCGCCCAGCTCGGGCTGGCCGGGGTGACCACGGCGCTGCTGTCCACCTCCTGCGCGGCCTGCGCTCAGCAGCTTCAGGGGTCATCGTTCCTGGCCGGCCTGAATCAGGCGCCGACCGCCCCCGGCGTGAAGTACGTGGTGATCGAGACCGCCGACGACGAGGTCGTCACCCCGTACACCAACGCGTTCTTGCCGGCGGCCGCGAACGTGCAGAACATCACGCTCCAGAATCAGTGCTCGCAGGACGCCAGCGACCACATCTCGATCTCCTACGACTCCAACGCGCTCCAGGACATGATCAACGCCCTGGGCCCGGACAATCCCGGCTTCCAGCCCGCCTGCGCCGCCGTCGGCCCCATCTTCGGCAACGTTTGAACGAATGAGAGCGGGAAGTAAAAATCGAATCGGGCGGGGAGCCGCGGAAGGGAGCTGCTTGAGCACGACGTTCACCGCCGGCGAGGAGAAGTGGCGAGCGCGCCTGGGAACGCTGCGCCAGGTCGTCCGCCAGGAACTGGTATCGCGGCAGCTGGCCGGGCACGTCCCGGACCGGCCGCGGCGGCGGATCCTGGACGTCGGCTGCGGTCAGGGCACGCAGCTGCTCGAGCTGGCCCGGCGCGGCCATGACCTGACCGGCCTGGACAGCTCGGACGCGCTGCTGGCCGACCTGGACCGGTCCCTGAGCGCGGAGCCGCCCGCGCTGCGGGACCGGGTCCGGGTGGTGCGCGGCGACGCCCTGGCCGTGGCGGCCGAGTTCGGGGCCGGGCAGTTCGACGTGGTCCTCTGCCACGGCGTGCTCATGTACGTCGAGGACCCGGCGCCGCTGCTGGCTGCGCTGGCCGCCGTGACCGCGCCGGGCGGCCTGGTCTCCCTGCTGGTCCGCAACGGCGACGCGCTGGCCATGCGGCCGGGGCTGCGCCGCGACTGGGCGGCGGTCGCGGACGCCTTCGGCGCCACCACCTACCAGAACCGGCTCGGCGTCCTGGCCCGTGC
>JBOHCO010000388.1:0-2341 GCA_050698895.1 Streptosporangiaceae bacterium | reverse complement strand
GTGCCGCCGCGGCTGGGCTCCCGCGCCTGGCGCGACCGGCTCGTCGCGCCGTCCCGCTCGGAGACCTACGGCATGACCGTCACCGAAGCCCTCGCCCACGGCCTGCCCGTCATAGCCGCCGCCGTCGGCGGGCTGCCCGAAGCACTCGGCACCAGCACCGATGGCACCCGCCCCGGCCAGCTGATTCCTCCCGGCGATCCCGCTGCCCTGGCCACCGCGCTGAGAGGCTGGCTCGGTGACGAGCACCACCGACGACGGCTACGCGCCGCCGCGCGACAGCGGCGGTCGACCCTGCGCGGCTGGGAACAAACCACGCACGACGTAGCGAACGCGCTTGCCCTGGCCCAATCGGAAAGAGACACAAGGTCACGATGACATTTAGAACTGAGAGTCGCATAACGATCGCCGACAGCGCCCAGGACGCGTTCGCGTATATCTGTGACGTCGGACGCTGGGCTGAATGGGCGCCGACGGTTCTCGAATGCTGGGTTCGCGGAGGAGGTCCGGTTCAGCCCGGCGCGCGGGTGGAGCAGCGAGCGAAGGGTCCGCTGTGGCTGACTCACCGCCGCAGCCAGGAGGTGACCACCGTCGAGGAGCCCGGTCGCGTGGCGTTCGCCGGGCCGATGGGTACGTCCGCGGCGCGCTGGGGAATGGAATTCGAGCCGGCGGATGATGGGCAGACCGAGGCCATGATGTGGATTGAGGTCGATCTCGCGGGCATCATGCGCGCGGTCCCCAGCCGCATGATCAAAGGCAGCATCCAGCGCGTCAGCGACATCGAGATGGTGGCGATCAAGGCCGCACTCGAGTCCGCGACGCTACCGAGATCGAGGAGCGCGCCCTGAGCCAGATCGACCGTACCCGAGAGCACCTGATCGAGACCTACCGCAAGAAGGCGAAGCACTACGACGTCACCTCCCGGCTCTACCCCGTGCCCGGCTACCCCCAGGGGGGCCAGCGCCTCCGGACCGTACAAGCGCTCGGCCTTCGCCCGGGTGCCACCGTGGTCGACGTCGCCTGCGGCACCGGCCTGAACTTCTCGCTGCTTGAGGCGGCGATCGGTCCCGGCGGCCGGATCGTCGGCGTCGATCTGACCGACGCGATGCTCGCCCAGGCCCGGGATCGGGTAGAGACGAACGGCTGGAGCAACATCAGCCTGGTGCAGTCCGACGCGGCCGAGTTCGACTTCCCGGCCGAGGTCGACGCGATCCTGTCCACGTACGCCCTGTCGCAGGTGCCCGACTGCGCAAAGGTCATCGCCCGCGGCGCGGCGGCCCTGTCCGCAGGCGGACGCTGGGCCGTGCTGGACCTCAAGGTTCCCGGCCGCACGCCCGGCTGGCTGACGCACCTCGGAACCGCGGCAGTGCGGAATTTCGCCGCCATAGATGAGTGGATCATGCGCCGTCCGTGGGAGGAGATTCGCGGCGCCATGCAGGACGAACTGACCGATTTCTCCTGGACCGAGTTGTTCTTCGGAACCGCATTCCTCGCGGCCGGGTCCGGCGGCCGGGACTGGCCTGCGAGTTCAGTCGCCGGTTGCGCCGTCGATTTGCTCCCGCAGGATGTCGGCGTGCCCGAGGTGCCGGGCGTGCTCCCTGATGATGTGCACGTAGATCCAGCGCAGTGACACCTGGCCCAGCTGGTCGCGCGGCACGGTCTGGTCCAGCGTGAAGCCCGCCGCGATCTGCCGGGATGCCGCGCAGGCGCGGTCGAACTCGGCGATGACGCCGGCGACGGTCTGGCCGCCGACGTCCCAGCTCGGGGCGTCGCCGCGGGCGTTCCCGGTGATCTCCTCGCGCGGCTGGCCGCCCAGGTGGTGCTGAAACCAGTTCCGCTCCACGGCCGCGGCGTGGCTGATCAGCCCGAGCATGGTGGTCAGCGACGGCACCAGGCGCCGCCGGGCGTCCTCCTCGGACAGGCCGCGCAGCTTGCCGCTGAGCACTCTGCGGTGGTACTCGAGGAACCCTTCCAGGGTTTCCCGTTCTCCGGCAACAGCGACCAGGTCCTCTTCGTCTACCGGGGGCGTGGTATCTGTCACCACAAGAGGCTACCGGCGCGCCCGGGCCGAGCCGGCCGGCGCGATGTCCCGGCGCCTGGCGCACCTCAGTGGCCAGACGATCGCTACTTCAGGAGCTGGCGGGCCATCACCACGCGCTGGATCTGGTTGGTGCCCTCGTAGATCTGGGTGGTCGTCGACCGCTAGCTGACCATTGAGCCAGAAGTCAGGAGTAGTCCCCAGCGCCTTCGCCAACCGCAGCGCCGTCGAAGGGGTAATCCCACGCCTGCCGTTGACGATCTCGTTCAAGCGAACGTAGGAAACCCCGATGCGCTCCGCGAAGTC
>JBOHCO010000387.1:0-2192 GCA_050698895.1 Streptosporangiaceae bacterium | reverse complement strand
GGGTAGCTGCCCGGATCCTAAGGGTGATCGGCGTGGCCGGAAACGACCCCCGTGATCTCGGCGCGGACGGCGCGGACGGCGCGGACGGCGACGGCCGTGCCCGCACCGGGCGGGCGGCGTTACCGCGCGCGCAGCAGCTGATCGAAAGGGGTGATGGACGCGTAGGGGTCGGCGGCGGTGGCCGGCGCGTGCTGGCCGACCAGCGCGGCCAGCTCCCCGCCGGCCCGCTCGATGCGGGCGGTCAGCCCGGCACGGCCCGTCGAGCCCCAGTCGTCGGTGGCCGCGAAGACCGCCGTCGGCACGGTCACCGTGCGCAGGTAGCTGAACAGCGGGCGGATGGCGTGCTCCAGGGCCAGCGAGTGCCGGGCCGTGCCGCCGGTGGCCGCGATCAGGACCGGCCTGCCCCGCAGGGCGTCCGGGTCCAGCACGTCAAAGAACGACTTGAACAGGCCGTTGTAGGACCCGCTGTACAGCGGGGTGACGGCGATCACCGCGTCGGCCCCGGTCACCTGGTCGATGGCCTGGCGCAGGGGCGGGGCCGGGAACCCGGTGAGCAGGTTGTTGACGATGTCGTGGGCGAGGTCGCGCAGCTCGATGGTGACCGCCTCGGCGCCCGCGGGCAGCTGGCTCACGGTGGCCGCGGCCAGCTGGTCGGCGAGCAGCCGGGTCGAGGACGGCTGGCTGAGCCCGGCGGTCACCACGGCGATGGTGCGCGGCTGCTCGCTCACGGCCAGCTCGCTCACGGCCAGCTCGCTCACGGTCGGCTCGGTCATCGGGCGGCCGTCTCGAGCTCGGCGTCGGCCACGCTGGCCGCGACCAGGCTCTCGTGGGTCGGCGCGTCCGGCCCGCCGGCCGGGCGGCTGGCGTCCAGCTCGCGGCGCAGCACCGGCACCACCTCGCCCAGCAGGTCGAGCTGCTCCAGCACGGTGCTGAGCGGCAGGCCCGCGTGGTCCATCAGGAACAGCTGGCGCTGGTAGTCGCCGAAGTGCTCGCGGAAGGTCAGCGTCTTGTCGATGACCTCCTGCGGGCTGCCGACGGTCAGCGGGGTCTGCTCGGTGAACTCCTCCAGCGACGGCCCGTGGCCGTAGACCGGGGCGTTGTCGAAGTAGGGCCGGAACTCGCGCACCGCGTCCTGCGAGTTCCGGCGCATGAACACCTGCCCGCCCAGGCCCACGATGGCCTGCTCGGGGGTGCCGTGCCCGTAGTGGGCGTAGCGCTCCCGGTAGAAGCTGATCAGCCGCTGGAAGTGCTCGGTGGGCCAGAAGATGTGGTTGGCGAAGAACCCGTCGCCGTAGTACGCGGCCTGCTCGGCGATCTCCGGGCTGCGGATGGAGCCGTGCCAGACGAACGGCGGCACGCCGTCCAGCGGCCGCGGCGTCGAGGTGAAGCCCTGGAGCGGGGTGCGGAACTCGCCCTCCCAGTCCACCAGGTCCTCGCGCCACAGCCGGTGCAGCAGGTGATAGTTCTCGACGGCCAGCTCGATGCCCTTGCGGATGTCCTTGCCGAACCACGGGTAGACCGGGCCGGTGTTGCCGCGGCCGAGCATCAGGTCGACCCGGCCGTCGGCCAGGTGCTGGAGCATGGCGAAGTCCTCGGCGATCTTCACTGGGTCGCTGGTGGTGATCAGCGTGGTGGCCGTGGACAGGATCAGCCGGCTGGTCTGCGCCGCGATGAAGCCGAGCATGGTCGTCGGCGAGGACGGCACGAACGGCGGGTTGTGATGCTCCCCGGTCGCGAACACGTCCAGGCCCACATCCTCGGCCTTGCGGCCGATGGCGACCATAGCCTTGATCCGCTCGTGCTCGGTGGGAGCGCGGCCGGTGGCGGGATCGGTCGTCACGTCGCCCACGGTGAAGATCCCGAACTGCATCAAGGCTCCGTCCCGTCGATGTCGTTGAACGTGCAACTAGTTTGTCCTGGCGGGTATTCCCGCCGGGCGGCGGCCGGTGGATGATGACGGCAGGCGCCAACCATGGTGGTGGCGACCCGAGAGGAGCAGTCATGCCAGAAACGCCCGCACCGACGGAGCACAGCCCGTGGCCAGCCGACCGGCGGATCACCATCCGCGACCTCCAGGCGGCGACCGACCGCGGCGAGCGCTGGTCCATGCTGACCAGCTACGACACGCTGACCGCCGGCGTGTTCGAGCAGGCCGGGGTGCGCGCGCTGCTGGTCGGTGACACCAGCGGCGA
>JBOHCO010000386.1:0-5665 GCA_050698895.1 Streptosporangiaceae bacterium | reverse complement strand
GGCCGGAGCCTGGCCGGACTCAGCCGCTGCTGCCGGCTGGGCCCGGTCCTGGCCGGGCTGGTCCGCGCCGGGCTGGTCCGCGCCGGGCTGGCGCTGGCCGGGCCGGGACTCTCCGGACGGCGGGGCCTGGAAGGGGCTGGGCACCGCGACGGGCCCGGTCGGGGCGCCGGAGTCGGCCGTCCCGCCCGTGTCGTCCCTGGGCGGTGCCGACGGCGCCTGGGCGCTGCCGTTCATGCTGGCCACGGCCTCTTCGGTGACCGGCCGCCCGGCGCTCGGCGCCGCTGGCACCGACCCCGAGGGTGCGGCCGACCGGGCGCGGCCGGCCTCCTGGGCCGGCTGAGCACGCCGCTGTCCGTTCCCGCCCGACCGTGACGGCGGGGCGGCGAACGCTTCCTTGAGCCTGCGAACGACCGGCGCCTCAATCGTGGAGGACGCCGACCGCACGAACTCGCCCATTTCCTGGAGCTTGGCCATGACGGCCTTGCTCTCTACCCCGAACTCCTTCGCGAGTTCGTATACCCGGACCTTCGCCACTGCGCTCCCTCTAGTCGGCCCGGCTCCATAACCGGGCCCGTCAGCCGGTCCGGGGCAGCGCGTGCTCCTCCGTCCGGCGTCAGCCTCTGCTGTTCATCGCCGCATGCTCATCGCGCGCTCATTGCAATCTCAGCCTGCCTTCTCCACGCTCCGGCCATTCGTCCCCGCTGTCTCGTCTGAGCCAAGTCCGACCGCCAGGTACCCGGCGAGCTCGCCCGCCGGGTGTATCCCCGGCCGGCGAAGCGCCCGCGCGAGCGCCTTGCGGCGCTGAGCCCGTTCCCAGCATCCCTGACGAGGATGCAGGTATGCACCCCGGCCGGGCAGCCGCGCAGCGGCATCGGGCACGATCTCGTCCCCTACCGCCACGAGGCGAATCAACTCGGACTTGGCCGCGCGAGCTCCGCATCCCACACACGTCCGGGTTGGTGACACTGGTGTTTGCCGCACCGACGAGGAAGGCGACGGAGACCGCCTGGCCATTCTGCCGTCTAGCTTACAGGGCCGGCGCATCGGCGGCACCGGGCACGGTCCCGGCCATGCCGCCGCCGCTCCTGTCGCCCGCCGGCGGCCGGTCCGACTGACCGCGCGCGCCCGGCACGGCCGGGGTGACCGCGGGGTCCTCACCTGCGGTGTCGGGCCGGATGTCAATCCGCCAGCCGGTCAGCCGGGCGGCCAGCCGGGCATTCTGGCCCTCTTTGCCGATGGCCAGCGAGAGCTGGTAGTCGGGCACGATGACCTGGGCCACCCGCGCCGCCGCGTCGATCACGTTGACCTTCGACACCCGGGCCGGCGAGAGCGCGTGCGCGACGAACTGCGCCGGATCGGGCGAGTAGTCCACGATGTCGATCTTCTCGCCGTGCAGCTCGGTCATGACGTTGCGGACCCGGCTGCCCATCGGGCCGATGCACGCGCCCTTGGCGTTCACCCCCGGCTGGTGCGAGGTCACGGCGATCTTGCTGCGGTGGCCGGCCTCACGGGCGATGGCGGCGATCTCCACGGCCCCCGAGGCGATCTCGGGCACCTCCAGCGCGAACAGCTTGCGGACCAGGTTCGGGTGGGTGCGCGAGAGCGTCACCGACGGGCCCCGGAAGCCCTTGCGCACGTGCAGCACGTAGCAGCGCAGCCGCTCGCCGTGCACGTACCGCTCGCCGGGGACCTGCTCGCTCGGCGGCAGCATGGCCTCCAGCTTGCCCAGGTCGACCAGGACCGCACGGGGATCCTTGCCCTGCTGGATCACCCCGGCGACCACGTCGCCCTCACGGCCGGCGTACTCGCCGAAGGTGAGCTCGTCCTCGGCGTCGCGCAGCCGCTGCAGGATGACCTGCCGCGCGGTGGTGGCGGCGATCCGCCCGAATCCGTCCGGCGTATCATCATATTCCCTGATCACCTGGCCGTCCTCGGCCGTCTCGGCAGCCCAGACGGTGACATGGCCGGTTTGCCGGTTGACCTCGACCCTGGCCGAGGCCGCGGCGCCCTCGCTGCGGTGATAGGCGACGAGAAGCGCATCCTCGATGGCCTTGATCGACAGGTCCATCGAGATGTCTTTCTCAGTTTGCAGGCCGCGCAGCGCGCTCAGGTCAATATCCATCGGATCCCTCCTCGTCTGCGCCCTCGTCGTCGGGGTCGGTGCTCTGTTTCCGCCCCCGGCTCGGGGAGGACGACCCCCCGGAACCCCCCGCGTCGCCTGGAACGGCATCGATCGGTGCGAACTCGATCTTTATCTTGCCCGGGCCGAGGTCGCTGTAGCCAAAAATGCGGCTCTCGCCGCCGGTGTCCAGCGTGATCCCGTCAGCGCTCGCGCCCGTGATGCGGCCCTCTACGGTGGCTCGTTCCTCGCCGTTGCCCGCCGCGATAAGCGGGGCCACGACCAGGCGGCCGATCGCCCGGCGCCAGTGCCGCCGCTCGGTGAGCGGGCGGTCCACGCCAGGCGAGGAGACCTCCAGGGTGTAAGGCTGGTCACCCATGACAGCGGAATCGTCGAGTGCCGCCGACAGGTCCCGGCTGACCACCGCGATGTCGTCGAGGCTGACGCCGCCGTCGGCGTCCAGCACGATGCGCAGCACGCGTCGCCGGCCCGCCGAGGTAACGCGGATGCCCTCCAGGTCCATTCCCAGGGCGCTGGCCACCGGTTCCAGCAGGGCGGCTACCTGCTCCGCGTCCACCGGCCGGCCAGCAGGCCGGCTGGCCGGGCGACTGGCGCTGCCCGCGCCCGCGGCGGAAGATCGCAGCGAACCTTGACGTGAGCTCCTGCTCATCACGACCTCCTCGCCCCGCGACCTGTGCTTTTGTGCACTGCGCCTCTAGCCTAGCCGGGTGTGGCACCACCGCCGCGCACCGTCGGCTCAGCAACCGGCCCGGCGCGGCCCACCCGCCCGTGTCATGCTGGAGGCTGCGGGCGGCGGGGGGATATACACGGGGCCCGCGGTTCCCGCTTTGCCAGCATTTCGTAAGACCATCTGGCACGACCATCTCGCACATCCGGCTGGAGGATCCTGGTGGCGTCGGACCCGACCCGGCGGGCCGTGGTGGCCGCTGCGGCCGCCCTCCCGCTGCTCATCGCCGGCTGCAAGGGAACGCAGGCCCTGGGCACGCCGCCCGGGCCGGCGCCGGACGTGGCCCGGCTGCGCACGGCGATCCGGGCCGAGCAGGACCTGGTGGCCAGCTACCAGGCCGCGATCCAGCGGCTCAGCGGCGGGCGCGCGGCGCAGCGCGCCATCCTGGCCGCGGTGCTCACCGAGCATCAGGACCACCTGCACCAGCTGCGGGAGCGGCTGATCCCTGGCTCGCCGCTGGCGGCCGGCTCGGGGCCGCTGCCCCGGCCGCGGGCGGCCACGCTGCCGGCCGGGCCCCGTCAGGTCCTGAGCGAGCTGATGCGCGCCGAGCGGGCCGCCTCGGACCGGCTGCTGAGCCAGGTTCCCGAGATGCCCCCCGAGCTGGCTCAGCTATTCGCCAGCATCTCGGCGTCCGAGGCCACCCACGTGATCGCGCTGCACGCAGCCGGGGCGGCGTGATGCGGGCCGGTGCGGCGGGCCAGTCGGCCGAGGTCCGCGTGCTCCAGGCCGCGCTGGCCGCTGAGCAGGCGGCCAGCTACGGCTACGGTGTCGTCGGCGCGCACCTGACCGGGACCGCCCTGAGCGCGGCCACCGCTGACTGGACCGCCCACCAGGAGGCCGCCGACCGCCTGATGGCCGAGCTGCGGGCCCGCGGGGTCACCCCGGCGCCGGCGGCCGTGGCCTACCAGCTGCCGCATCGCGTGAATACGGCCCGGCAGGCGGTCGCGCTGGCCGAGCTGCTGGAGGAACGGGTGACCAGCGCCTACCTGGGCCTGGTCGCGCTGCCCGGCGCGGACGTGCGGATGCTCGGCGCCCGGCAGGTCCGGGCCGCCGCGCTGCGTGCGGCGGCCTGGCGCGGCACGACGGTGGCGTTCCCCGGGCTGACTCGGGCGGCCCTGGCCAGGGCCGCCCGAGGTCGTTAGGAGGCTAGTCGCGCGCGGCGAGGACGCGGCTGATCCTCATCGCCGCCCCGGCCAGGTCGTCTCCGGCCGCGATCCGCTCCGCCCAGGACCACCAGAACCACCACTGGCCGTCCTGGCCTGGCCCGGCGAAGACGTCCTCGGCCAGCGCGGACGCGTGCGGGTTCACCACGTGCAGGCTCGGGACGCGGCCGGGCGGCGTGACGAGCCGGGCCCGGAGGCCATGCTCGGCCACGGCCTGCGCCAGCCCCTCGAGCCGGCCGAGATAGGCCCGGGGGCTGTCGGCAGCGTCGCGTTCGTCGCGGACCGCACGGGCTTCGGTGGTCATCTGCTCACCCCTGGTAGCTCTCTGACAGCGTGCTGTAGCTGCTCGGCACTAGCATGCCGGTCGTTATGATGAGATGCAACATGCATAACGTAAATCGCACGCGACCTCAGGATCGTTGCACTTCGCCGTGAAGGACCCCGCCACTGGACGCGGCGACCCGAACCCAGCACACTTGACGGTCACGGTCGAGCCGAGCGAGGGAGGGGATCGATGGCCGGCGCTCAGAGCCCAACCGTCCGGCGACGCCGGCTCGCCCTTGAGCTCCGGCGGCTTCGCGAGTCGGCCAAGCTGACCTGCGAAGAGGTCGCCGAGCGGCTGGAGTGCTCAGCGTCCAAGATCAGCCGGGTCGAGACCGGCCGGGTCTCGGTCTCCCCCCGTGACGTGCGGGACATGCTCCAGATCTACGGCGTGCCGCCCGATCAGCGCGAGAGCCTGGTCCAGCTGGCCCGTGACTCCCGCCAGAAGGGCTGGTGGCACGCCTACAGCGACTCGATCCAGCCGCACTTCGCCACCTACCTCGGCCTGGAGAGCGCTGCCTCGGAGATCCGGATATACGAGGTCAGCCTGATCCCCAACCTGCTCCAGACCGAGGACTACGCCCGCACGGTGATCAGCGCGGGCATGGTCACCAGCCCCCAGGACGACATCGAGCGCCAGGTCGCGCTGCGGATGGCCCGCCAGCCCACGCTGACCAGGACGGACCCGCCGAAGGTGTGGGCAGTGCTGGACGAGGCCGCGCTGCGCCGCCGGGTCGGCGGCTCCGGGCTCATGCGGCCGCAGCTGGAGTACCTGCTGGAGCTGTCCCAGCTCTCGAACGTCTCGCTTCAGGTCATCCCGTTCGGCGGCGGCGCCCACCCGGCGATGGGCCGGCCGTTCGTGATCCTGGTCTTTCCCGAGCTCGTCGACCCCGACGTGGTCTACCTGGAGGACCTGACCAGCGCGCTGTACGTCGAGGACGTGGACGAGGTCGACCGGTACAACATGTTCTTCAATCACCTGCGGGCCACGGCGCTGTCCTTCGACGGTTCGGCGGGGCTGATCACGCAGGTGATGAAGGAGATGTAGCTACCGGAGCGCCTCGGGCAGCGGCCCGGTGTGCAGCACCGTCAGCCGGGACACCGCGCGGGTGAGCGCGACGTAGAGGCGGTGCAGGCCGCGCCGTTCCGCGCCCGCGATCCGGTCCGGCTCGACCACGATGACGTGGTCGAACTCCAGGCCCTTGGCCAGCGTGACCGGCACCAGCGTCAGCCGCGGCCCGGCCGCCGCCGCATCCGGCAGGCCGCCCGCGTCCTCCGGCCCGGCCGTAGCGCCTGCGGCCCCAGTCCCCGGAC
>JBOHCO010000385.1:0-2855 GCA_050698895.1 Streptosporangiaceae bacterium | reverse complement strand
GTGCCGCCCTGGCCGCCGGTGCCGCCGGCGCCGCCGGCGCCGACGCCGCCGGTACCGCCGTAGCCGCCGTCGGGCTGGCCCTCGATGGCGTTGCCTCCCGAGCCGCCGCTGCCGCCATCGGCCTGCTCGATGCCCTCCACCTCATCCTCCTCGAACTTCTCGGCCCTGGCATGCAGGTGACCCGACGTGTAAATAGCCCCTCCCAGCGCCGGGCCTGCCAGGCCGCCGGTGCCGCCGGGGCCGGCGCCCGCGGCGCTGCCGCCGTTGCCGCCCCGGCCGCCCGCGCCGGTGACGTCGTTTCCTCCCTCGCCGCCGAACATGCCGATGCCTCCGTTGCCGCCATCCCCGCCTGCCCCGCCGGGGCCGCCGGTGGCCTTGCTGTAGCCGAATAGGCAGTGCGACAGCGTGGCGGTGCCACTGTTGAAGATCGCGCCGCCCTCGGCAGCGCCGCCGTTGCCGCCGTTCCCGCCGTTGCCGCCAGTTCCGCCGCCACCGCCGTTGCCGCCAGCCGAGGAGTCATGAATGCCAGTGTCGTCGCCACTGCCGTTGCCGCCGTTGCCGCCGTTGCCGCCGTTGCCCTGGCCGCTGCCGGATCCGCCGACCACCAGGCATGCGGTGAAGCTGGTGTAGCTGACAGTCAGCGTGCCGGAGTTGTAGATGCAGCCGCCCTGGGCGGCGCCGCCGTTGCCGCCGTCCGAGCCGACGCCGCCCCGGCCGCCGTTACCGCCACGGCCGCCCGGCGAGTTGTCCCCTACCCCGCCGGCGCCGCCGGTCCCGCCGTTGCCGCCGAACGCGGTGAACCCGCCTGCGCCTCCAACCGCGGTGCCGTTCTTGAACGCGTCACGTGACAGCGTCACGCGCGCATTCTTCGAGATGAACAAGATGCCGCCCTGGGCCGCAGCGCCGTTCCCGGCGCGGCTGGCATTGCCCCCTGCGCCGCCCGCCCCGCCCGCCTGAGACTGACCGCCGGCCTTGCCGTTCTTGCCGTCCGGCGGGAACTTGACCGCCTTCCCCGCCGCGCCCTCGATGCCGCCGAGCATCGTGGTGTGGCTGACGGTGAGCTGGGCGCGCGCGCTGACGGCGAAGATCCGGGAGCTCGCGGTGCGCTTGCTGTTCTCCAGGATCACGCCGTGGCCGTTGATTGTCACGTGATCGCGGGCCCGCACGACCAGCTCGGTGGTCAGGAAGATCACGCCGGCGCAGCGCACGTTGATCACTCCGCCCGCCCTGACCGCCGCAGCCAGCTTCCTCGCGCTGCACCCGACCGTGCGCGCGCCGGGAGCGTATCCCGGCCGGGTGGCGGCCACCGCCGCCGGCATCGCGATCGCAGTCGGCAAGGTAGCCGCCAGCACGACCGCGAGCCCCGGAGCTGTCAGTGTCCGAGCCGTCAGGCCCGATGAGTTCCGGTGCCGTGACCACCACCTGCGCATAATCATCCCGCCTCTCCGGTCCGGCTCCGCTCACCGAGGCGGGCCGCGCGTCCCCGGCCCGGCTGGACCGGCCGGGCCGCTGCAGACGGTAGACGACCGGCGCTAAACCACCATTAAAGCCCGCAGCGGCCGACGTCGTCCTGCCCTGTGACCGGCGCGAGCAGGCGAACGCGGTCGCCGGCGGCCAGCTGGGCGAGGCCGTCCAGCGGAGCGGCCCTGCTGCCGTCATGGCCCGCGGGTACGGGCAGCGGGTCCGCGAACGGGCGCATCGCCTCGGCTGCCTTCAGGTCCCCGAATGCCCGCGATGGCGCGGCGCGGTCGACGTCCTGGCCGCGGCTCAGCAGCTTGGCGGTGTAGATCGTGCCCTAGCTGAGCGCGCGCGAGGTCGCGGTAGCGACGGCGACGGCGAGCATGACCGGAAGGGTGAGGGTGTAGTCGCCGGGCATCTCCACGACGCCGGCCACCGAGGTCAGCGGCGCGCGGGCAGTAGAGGCGACGACCGCGCCCATCGCGACGACCGCGTACAGGGCGGGCTGCCCGGCGGCGGGCCCGAAGATGTGGCCGGCGATCTCGCCGAACGCCATCCCGGAGGTGACGCCGACGAACAGCGACGAGGCGAACACGCCGCCGGAGCCGCCGATGCCCAGCGTCGTGCTGCAGGCCACGATCTTCCGGTGGCCAGCACGAGTAGGAACCACAGGGCGTAGTCGCCGGCGACTGACGTGTACATGACCGGGTAGCCGACGCCGTACATCTGCGGCAGCGCGAGCAGGATCAGCTCGAGCGCGATGCCGCCGATCGCCGGCCGGGCCCACTCCGGACGGTTCTTCCAGGCCAGGTCCCACAGGTCCTCGACCTGGTACACGACGGCCTTGAACAGCAGGCCGACTGGTCCTGCTCGGGCCACGGTCTCGCCGGCGGCTCCGGCCAGGACGGCGCGGCGCGCTCCGGCCAGCGCAAGCCTTCCGGAGCCGAACATCTGAACATCGCATACGGAAAGCATTGTCGGATGACGGTATTACGATTGCAGTTGTCAAGTACTGTACGCAGCAATCAGAGCATGCAGCGAGTTCGGCAGCAGGCGGGTAGGCGAGGTGGGCCGTGACACGTCACGAGGCCGCTGAGGACGCGGTTGTGGACGCGGTGCTGACCGCGAGCCGCACGCTGGTGGCGGTGGCCGAGCAGTCGCTCGGCGCGACCGCCGAGGAGACCACCCTGGCCCAGTACCGGGCGCTGGTGGTGCTCGCCTCTCGCGGGCCGCAGCGGATGGTGGACCTGGCCAGGGCGCTGGAGGTCACCGCGTCGACGGCCGGGCGGATGTGTGACCGCCTGCTGCGCAAGGGCCTGATCCGCCGTCACCGGGCGCGCACTGACCGCCGCGAGGTCCAGGTGTCGATCACGGCGGCGGGCCGCGCCGTGGTGGAT
>JBOHCO010000384.1:0-1432 GCA_050698895.1 Streptosporangiaceae bacterium | reverse complement strand
GCCGATGCTGCCCCGTCAGCTCATCACCGGCAAATCAGGCCCGCAGCCCCATCCCGCCCACCAGCCGCGCCCGCCGCAACCCCTCTGGCCCTCGGTCACTTCGCCAGAGAAACTCGGAAACACGAGAGAGATCAGCACGCCGATGCCGAGGGTGACGAACAGGAACATGAGGGCCCCGAGCCCGAACACGACCGCCGAGCCGCGGAACGGCACGCCGAACACCACGATGCCCACCGCGAGCACGATGGCCAGGTCGACGGCGGCCACCACGAAGTACGGGACGATCTTGCCGAGGTAGACGTCGCGCGGCCGCAGCGGCATGACGGCGAGCTGCTCGAGCGTTCCGGACTGCCGCTCGCGCACGACGCCGAGGCTGGTGATGATCGTCCCGATGAACACCAGGACCACGCCGGCCAGGCCCGGAATCATGACGTCGGACGTCGTCAGTTTCGGATTGTAGAGAATCGACACCCGCGGGGCGGTCGGCGCCGCAGGCGCCCCGGTGTGCGTCATCCGGCCCAGGGCGGTCAGGGTCGCTTGCGCCGGGAACAGCTGGCTGCCGTCGATGAGCACGTCGGGGCGGGTGCCGCCGGTGAGCACGGCGACCGCCGCGTGGCCGTCACGCAGCTCGCGCAGCGCCCAGGCCCGGCCCTGGTCCGGTGCCGTGCTGACAACGTGGAAGGTCCTGGGCAGCTGCGCTTCCATCGCGCTGGCGTGGGGCCCGGCCACAGCGACCGGGATGGACGACACGTTGAAGCTGGCCGCGTAGCCCAGCACGACCAGCAGCACGATGGGCATCAAGATCATCATGACCAGCGTGCGCCGGTCCCGCCTGATCTGCCGGAACTCCTTGACGATCATCGCCCACACAACCGTGCTCCCTCCCGGGCCAGTAAACTCAACGTACGTTGAATTCTACGCATGTTGAATTCTGTCCGGCAAGGGGCAGACGGCCGGGCGGTGCTCGCTCCCCGGCCGGATATCTGGTCAGATGGGTTGCATGGTCGTCACGCGGCACGGGGGACGCTGGACGCTGGAGGACCGCTTCGCGTCGGCCTACCAGTACCTGCCGGTCGAGGTCCCGCGCGGCAGCTGCGCGCTGCGGGTCGAGCTGGAGTACGAGCGGTCCGACGCGATCATGGACCTGGGCTGCCTGGGCCCGGCCGGGTTCCGGGGCTGGTCCGGGGACCGGCGGCGGTCGTTTGTGATCACGCCCGAGACGGCCACTCCGGGCTACCTGGCGGGCGAGCTGGAGCCGGGCACCTGGCAGGTGATGATCGGGCTGCACCGGGTGTCGGCGGAGGGTGCCGACTACCGGATCAGCGCGGAAGTCTCGGACCGGCCGGGCGAGCTGGTCCCCGCCGCGACGCCGGAGGACCCGCCGCCGCTGGCCGAGCGGCCGCCGCGCCGCGACCTGCCCGCCGCACCGGGC
>JBOHCO010000383.1:0-3926 GCA_050698895.1 Streptosporangiaceae bacterium | reverse complement strand
GTGCTCATCGGCGCCGACCTGCGCTCGGCCCGCCTGCGGCGGGCCGACCTGACGGGCGCCGACCTCCGCGACGCTGACCTGGCCGGCGCTGACCTGGCCGAAAGCCTGTTCGTCACCCAGGCCCAGCTCGACGCGGCCCGCGGCGACGCCGCCACCCGGCTGCCGCCGTCGCTGCACCGCCCGGCGCACTGGCCGCGATGACTACCCGCAAGCCGAG
The DNA here is from genome assembly GCA_050698895.1 of Streptosporangiaceae bacterium. GTDB lineage: Bacteria > Actinomycetota > Actinomycetes > Streptosporangiales > Streptosporangiaceae > DASUBV01. The sequence continues at coordinate 3,709 of JBOHCO010000383.1, read as the reverse complement.
CCGTCGTACCTAGCATGAGCGAGGTGAGCAACGTAGACCTCGCACCCGCGGCCGGGCAGCTCGCCGACCTCGTGGCCCGCGTCACCGACGCCGAGCTGGCCCGGCCCACCCCCTGTCCCGCGTACACGCTGGGCGACCTCATCGAGCACGTCGGCGGCCTGGCGGTGACGTTCACCGCGGTCGCCCGCAAGGACACCGGCCGGCGGGCCGACCGGGCGCCGTCCGGGGACGCCAGCCAGCTGGAGCCCGGCTGGCGCGAGCGGATCCCGCGCGACCTGGCCGGGCTGGCCGCGGCCTGGGCCGAGCCCGGGGCCTGGACCGGGATGACCCGGATCGCCGGCGGTGAGGCCCCCGCCGACGTGGTCGGCCTGAGCGCGGCCGACGAGCTGGTCGTGCACGGCTGGGACCTGGCCCGGGCCACCGGCCAGCCCTACGCCGGCGACCCCGGCGCGCTGGAGGCCGCCCGCGGTTTCCTGGCCATGTTCGCCAGCCCGGACGCCCCGGCCGGACCCGACGTGCCGTTCGGGCCCGCCCTGCCGCTGCCCGGCGACGCGCCCCTGCTGGACCAGGTGCTGGCCCTGGCCGGCCGCGATCTCACCTGGCCCGGCGCCCCCGCCCCGGCCGACGTGGTCCGCGCGTCGGTCGAGGCCTACCTGGCCCAGGACCGCGCCGCCGCGGAAGTGCTGCTGGCCGAGGACTACGTGTTCACCAGCCCGCAGGACGATCACATCGGCAAGGCCGAGTTCCTGGAGCGCTGCTTCCCCACCGCCGGCCGCCTGCGCGCCCAGCAGATCGTCGAGCTGGTCCCGGCCGGCCAGGACGCGGTGTTCCTGATGTACGAGTACGAGCTGGCCACCGGCGAGCGGTACCGCAACACCGAGTTCAGCACGGTGCGCGGCGGGCAGCTGACCGAAACTCAGGTCTTCTTCGGCGGCCGCCTGCGTGGTTAGGCTGGGTCACCCGAATCCCTGGGGGACGCCATGAGCCCAGCCAGCATTGACGGCACCGCGATCGACCAGCTCCTGCGGGAGGCGGTGGACTCCGGCGGCGTGCCGCACGTGGCGGCCATCGCCGCGAACCGGGACGGGGTGATCTACCAGGGCGCGGCCGGCCCGCGGGAGGTCGGCGCCGACGACCCGGCCAGCACGGACTCGATCTTCCGGATCATGTCCATGACCAAGACGCCGTGCACCGTGGTCGCCCTCCAGCAGGCCGAGCAGGGCCGCCTGGACCTGGACGCCCCGGTCGCCCAGTACTGCCCGGCGTTCGCCGACATCCAGGTGCTGACCGGCTTCGACGGCGACACCCCGGTGCTGCGGCCGCCGGGCAGCCAGGCCACGGTCCGCCAGCTCATCACCCACACCTCGGGCCTGGGCTACTGGTTCTGGAGCGAGGACCTGGTGCGCTGGGAGGCGGCCACCGGCATCCCCAACGTGGTGGCCGGGATCCGCGCCTGCCTCACCGCGCCGATGCTGACCGACCCCGGCACGGCCTTTATCTACGGCATCAACATCGACTGGCTGGGCCAGGTCATCGAGGCGGTCACCGGCGTCACGCTGGACGTCGCCATCAAGGAGGGCGTGACCGGCCCGCTCGGCATGGACCACACCACCTTCCTGATGAACGACGACGAGCGGCGCATCGCCACCCCGGTCCACGTCCGCGCGGACGGGGCCTGGACCTCGGTCGGCGAGGTGCTCAGCCAGTCCCCCGAGTACTTCGCGGGCGGCCACGGGCTGTACGGGCCGCCCAGCGACTACATCAAGTTCGAGCGGGCGCTGCTGCGCGGCGGCGAGCTGGACGGCACCCGGATCCTGCGCCCGGAGACCGTGGCGGCCGCCTTCAGCAACCAGATCGGGGACCTCGACTTCCCGGCCGACATCCCGAGCGCCGACCCGAACTCCAGCGGCCCGCTGACCCTCGGCCCCGGCTACAAGTGGGGCTACGGCCTGCTGCTCAACACGCAGGGCCAGCCGGGCATGCGGCGGGCCGGGAGCGGCGCCTGGGCCGGGCTGTGCAACACCCACTTCTGGGTCGACCCCGCGGCCGGCGTCTGTGCCTCCATCTACAGCAACTTCCTGCCCTTCATCACCCCCGAGGGCCTGCAGCTGTACGCCGACTTCGAGCGCGCCCTGTACGCCGCCCTGTAGCGAATCGCGCCCCGGTGTGGCGGGCGGAGGCCAGACCGGCCGCGCGGTGTGGTGAACTCGGACCGTGTCCTCCGCCAGCCCCCCGCCCCTGCTCGCCCTGGCCGGAGTGAGCCGCCGGTACGGTGACCGGCTCGCGCTGGCCCCGGCCGACCTCACCCTGGCCGCCGGGCAGTGCACCGCCGTGCTCGGCACCAACGGCTCGGGCAAGTCCACGCTGCTGCGCATCGCGGCGGGCCGGGACGCGCCGACTAGCGGCCTGGCCGCCTACCGCGGCCGCGCGCTGACCGAGGACGACCTGCTGGTCCGCACCGAGATCGCGGTCGTCGGCGACATGGTCAGCGCCTACCCCGACCTCACCGTCCGCGAGCACCTCCAACTGGTCGCGGTGGCCCACGGCGCCGGGCGCGGCACGGCCGGCCTGGTCGACCGGGCCCTGGCCGAGTGCAACCTGGACGGGCACGGCGGCGCGCTGCCCGGCTCGCTGTCCAGCGGCCAGCTGCAGAAGCTGCACCTGGCCGCGGTCCTGGTCCGGCCCCGGCGGCTGCTGGTGCTCGACGAGCCCGAGCAGCGCCTGGACCCGGTGGCCCGCCGCTGGCTGGCCGCCCTGGTCGGCCGGGAGATCGAGGGCGGGGTGGCGGTGCTCATGGCCACCCACCACACCGAGCTGGCCGCCGCGGTGGCCGGGCACGTCATCGTGCTCAGCCAGGGCGAGATCATCGCCCGCGGAACCCCCGACGAGGCGCTGGCGGCCATCCGATGGCCGTGACCCGGCGACGGTGACCCGATGACGTTGATCCCGGCGACCGTGACCAGATGACCCGTGACGCGATGACCGTGACCAGCGACCCGGCCGCCGTACCGGACAGCACCGAGCCGACCATCGCGCTGCTGCGCGAGCTGCGCCAGGGCCGGACCCGCCGCCGGGCCGCCGACACCGCGTTCTGGATCTACCTGATCGCCGTGGCCGCGCTGGCCTGGGGCAGCCCGCTGATCGCCGACGCGTTCCGCGCGCTGCGCCGCCCGCCGGCGCCCTCCGCGGCCACCCCGCACGTGCTGGCCGCCCTGCCCGCCGGGCTGACCGCGCTGGCCCTGCTGCTCCTGCTGGTGCTGCTGCGCGACGCCCTGTGGCGCGGCCCGGTGACGCTCTCCCAGGTGACGGTGGACTGGCTGCTGAGCACGCCGGTGGACCGCGGCCGGCTGCTGCGGCCCCGGTTCCGGATGTCCGCCGCCGTCGGCCTCATCGCCGGCGCCGCGGTGGGCATCGTGCCCGCGGTCGGCCTGGCTGCGCTGGGGCTCAGCGGGCCCGGCCCGGGCGGCCACAGGGCCGGCGGCGTGCTCCGCCTGACCGGCGTATCCATGGCCTCGACGGCGCTGCTGTTCGTGGTGGCCACCGGCGGCGCCGGCGTCATCGAGCGCTACCCGGCGGGCTGGCGTTTCCTGCGCCGGGCCACGCCCGTGGTGCTCGGCGTGGCCCTCGCCCTGGCCGGGCTGGCCGCCTGGGCGGCGCTGGGCCACGCGCCCGCCGGCCTGGACGCTCTGGACAGCGCGGTGCTCTGGTC
>JBOHCO010000382.1:0-3143 GCA_050698895.1 Streptosporangiaceae bacterium | reverse complement strand
GACCAGGACCGCGGCAGCCGCCGCCAGACCCCGCCCCGCCCACCGCCGCCGCCAGCCGCGGCGATTTCCTCGGCCGGCCAGCGGCGCTGGCCGACTCGCATTCCGGGCCGGATCCGATTCCCGGTTGCTCTTTCTCTGCTGCTGCGCGGTGGGGATCCCGGCACCGGCGCGTTCACTTAATCTGCTCACGCGCGCAGGCTGGCATGCAGGCGTGTCATCGGCGTGGCAGCAGCGTGACAGTGCTTTCTGCCCGGCCAGTGGCCGGCCCGCGCGTTCGGCATCAGCCGACGGGCTTGAGCACCACCGTCTCGGTCTGGCCCGCGGCGAGCGTGACGGTAGCGGCGCTGAAGGTCGTGGTCTCGTTCTTCCAGACGTTGTAGCCAGTTGCTTCAGGCGTGTCGATCCCGAGCTGGGGCAGCGTGAAGGTGCCGGTACCCGTGCCGGTGCCGAGGTTCGCGAACAGGACCGCCGTGCCGTCGTCGGCGGGCTTGACCACCGCCTCGATGTGCCCGCTGGTCACGGCGGTGGCGGCCTGGGAACCGCTCTGGTCGATCGCGATGATGTCCGGGTTCTTCAGCGCGGCCAGCTCGGCCGGGGTCAGCGTGGTCAGGTCGGTGGAGATGAGCAGCGGGCTGGCCTCCTCCGCCCAGACCGACAGCTGGCTTTGCTCGTCGGCGAGCGACCAGCCGAACGGGTGCGCCGCGGGTGCGCCGGGCACCAGCATGTCCAGGTCGTTCCAGTGGCCGGAGCCGGCGAAAGCGTGCAGGTGCAGGTCCGCCGCCAGGTGGCTGAGGATCGTGTCCGACGCGGAATCGGCGGTGGACTCGTCGGCCGCCACCCGCCACATGCTGGCAAAGGCGGAGGAGGACTGGACGGCCTGCGTGAAGCCGGACTGACCAAGCTCGTAGACAGGCAATTCCTCGCTGTAGACGACGCTGGGATTGTCCGCGCGCAGGTCCGCGCCGTACTGCTCGAACGCTGTGGTCAGCGAGCTCAGGGTGGCGCCGGCCGGCAGGCCGCCGCACTCATCGATCTTCACGAAGTCCACGCCCCAGTCCGCGAACGTCCGGGCGTCCTGCGCGTAGTGGTTGTCCGACGCGGTGGTTCCTCCGCTGCCCGGCAGGCCCTGGCACGTCCGGGTGCCGATGGCCTCGTAGATCCCGAACTTGAGGCCGAGGGCATGAACCTGTGTGGCCAGCCACGGGATGCCGTCAGGGAACCTGGCGGTGTTCCAGGTCAGCGAGCCGTCGCTGGCCCGCGAGGACGCCATCCAGCCATCGTCAAGGTTCACGGTGTCGTAGCCCGCGGCAGCCAGGCCGCTGCTCACCAGGTAGTCGGCCTGCTCGAGCACGGCACTTTCGGTTGCCCCGGCCCCGAACTGGTACCACGTGTTGTAGCCCATCACCGGCAACTGCCCGAACGGCGCAGCGGCTTCAGCGTGCGCCGCGGGTGCGGCCAAGGACATGGCCAGCACCACGGCGGCAACCAGCGGCGCGGCCGTCACTGCAACGCGCTTCCTCACGTCAATCACCTTCTCTTAGGCACATCAAGCTCATCGGATTGGCGCTCTGGCCAGCGACAGCCGCCAGGCCCGATGAACGGTCGGGCCTGGCGGCTGCCATGCTGACCTGAGAAGCCGCCGGGATCCCTCGTCATCACGCGACGAGGGCCGGGCTGGCTAACTTGGCGGCAGGAATGCCCTGAGCCATTTGACCTGGATGTTCCCGGAAACGTTTTCGCCCACCGTGCCGTTTTCGCAGACATTATTGGGCGGAGAGTCGCACGACCCATTGGAGAACACGATCCACATCGGGTCGTCCGTGGTCGCCGTCAGGGTCTCCGGGATCGTCACGTACGGATGGCCATCGTAGAAGATCTGGATCCGGTTCCCGCCGAACGCGATGTCGACGATGTGCCAGCCAGGGGCGATGTTCGCGCTGGCTGGCTGGACTACCTGGTCGTTCCATGACCCAGTTCCGATGGTGGAGTTATTTGTTCCGTAGTGCCAGGTGACATAGTTATTGTCGAGGTTGGCTTCGACGGCGTCGATCTCTCCGTCCTGCGGCCAGTTATTCCCGTACATCCAGAAGGCCGACCAGTTCTCCCAGGTCGAGAAGTAGATGTCGGCCTCGTAAACATAACCGTCCACGGTTGGGTACGTGTGGGGCGACTCGATCGCCACGCAGTTCCCCTGCTTGCCGTTGGTGTCGAGTTCGGCGTATCCGCTGGAGTTGACGTGGACCTGAGACGGGTTGTTCGGGCAGTTACCAGGTGAATTGCTGGGAGTGTTCCATGGGCTGGCGGCCAGTTCGCTCCCGGTCCACTGCTTGGCGAACGGGTGGTTCGCCAGGGCGGCCGGATAGGGAACGGGGTTAGACGCCTGCGCGGCCTGGCTGGCACCGGCCACTGCGGGCACCGCTGCCGCGGCTGCCATGAGAAGTGCCGCGCAGATGTGCCGCCGCGCTCGTTTGCCTTTCATAAATCTCCTTTGCTAGTTTCCCGGAATCTGGTGACCCGGGGTCGTGTCAGCAGTCGACCGAGAAGTTTCCGGTTCCCCACGGCGAATTTCCGACGGCGTCGGCTAGGTCGACGCACTGGGTGCTGTTGCTTGAAGTGGGGTTATCGAGGACGGCGAGAATATTCGAGTAGAATCCGTTGAGCAAGGTGGTTGCGGCGGCTTTAATGCCCCATTCCCAGCATGTCGAGCCGCCATAATCGCGGTATATCTGAACCCCGTCTGAATTCCAGGCGGTGCTTCCCGGCTCCTGCTGGGTGGTATTGAGCGGGTTGCCGGCCGGCCCGGCCGAGGACGCCCATGGCGCCGTATGAGCGGGCTGTCCCGGGCATCCCGCGCCTCCGTCTTCAGCCCGTTCCCACGTCTCCACCGCAAATTCGTTGCTGGCCGTGGCGGGTCCGCCGACGCCCGGATAGCTGAGTACGGCATCGGCGAACGTCTGCGGCGTGCAGTTGTCGGCGGCCCCGCAACCGGTGGTCGGGGGGGCGGTGGGTGGGGGGTTGGCGAGGGCGGGGCTGGTGCCGGGGTCCATGCCCAGGGTGGTGTTGTTGGTGGTGTAGCCGGTGCCGATGTGGATGGTGGCCAGGTCGCTGGTGTTGGCCTCGAGCGCGGCTTCGTAGGTGCCGTC
>JBOHCO010000381.1:0-3060 GCA_050698895.1 Streptosporangiaceae bacterium | reverse complement strand
GCCCGGATTCCGCGCCGGGTCAGGTCCTTGGCCAGTCCCTGGACGAGCATGCGCCCGAGGCCGCCGCCGGTGAATTCCGACAGCACATGCGCGGTCATGAGCAGTACGGCGTCCGCGCTGACGGGACTGGTCGGGAAGGCGACCGAGCGCGGGACGTACAGCGGCGGGGCGTACATCATGTGCCCGGCCGGGACGCCGTCGACGTAGACGATCTTCCCGCAGCTGCCCCACTCGAGCAGGACGGAGGAGATCCAGGACTCCTTCTCCAGGCCGGGATCACCCTCCTCGACCGCCTTGGCCTGGCCGACGGGGTCGAGCTCCCAGAAGACGCAACGGCGGCATCTGGGCGCAAGGTCATCGAGATTGTCCAGCGTGATGCTCGCAAGACGGCGCGACACGTAGCACCTCTGTGGTCGAACGCACTTGGCTGCTGCCCGGCAAGATAACCCAGCGCAGCGATACCCGCCGCGACTGGCCACGGGGGACATCGTACCCAGCGCGGGACGACCTGACTCGCATCCGCCGGCCGCTGCTCCTCGCCAGGCCATCGCTAGGCTCAGCTCGTGACAAACCAGCAGCGTAAGAGTTTCGGCAGCGACAATCACTCGGGCGCGCACCCCCTGGTCCTCGACGCCATGGTGGCGGCCAATGCGGGTGACGTGACGTCCTACGGGGCCGACCCGCTGACGGAGCGGGTGACTAGACAGCTATGCGATGCCTTCGGGGCGGCGGGGGCCTTTCTCGTCCTCGGCGGCACGGCGGCGAACGTGCTGGGCCTGAGCCTGATGCTCCAGCCGTTCGAGGGGGTCATCTGCGCCGAGTCGGCGCACGTGAACGACGACGAGTGCGGCGCGGCCGAGCGCATCGTCGGCAGCAAGCTGCTGGCCGTCCCGGCCGCGGACGGCAAGCTGACGCCGGATCTCATCGCTACCCGGCTGGCCGGGCGCGGCAAGCTGCGCCGGACCCAGCCCCGCGCGGTGGTGATCACCCAGGCCACCGAGATGGGCACCTGCTACTCGCTGGACGAGCTGCGCGCGATCGGGGAGTTCTGCCGGGCCGAGGATCTCCTGCTCTACATCGACGGCGCGCGGCTGGCCAACAGCGCCGCCTTCCTCGGCTGCACGCTGGCCGAGCTGAGCGGGTACGCGGACGTGCTGAGCTTCGGCGCCACCAAGAACGGGGCGGTGGGAACCGAGGCCCTGATCGTGCGGAACGCGGACCTGGTGGCGGACGCTCCCTACCACCGGATGCAACTGCTCCAGGCCGCCTCGAAGCTGCGCTTCATGGCCGCCCAGTTCGACGCGCTGCTGACCGACGAGCTGTGGCTGGGCAACGCGCGCCAGGCCAACGCGATGGCGGCGCGGCTGGCGGACTCGGTCAGCGACGTGCCGGGACTGCGGCTGGCCTACCCGGTGGAGGCCAACTCGGTGTTCGCGATCCTCCCCCGGGAGCAGACAGCCCGGCTGCAGGAGGACTGGAATTTCCACGTCTGGGCCGGGCTGGACGACCAGGAGAGCGTCGTCCGGTGGATGGTCTCGTTCGACACCAGCGAGTCTGACGTGGACGAGTTTGCCGCGGCCATCCGGGCAACGGCGGGGGCGGTGAGCCAGCCCGTGCCCTGAACCGCGGGCCCAGCACGAGACAGCGCCCGGTCCTTGTTTCACGTGAAACAAGGACCGGGCGCTGCGAGCATTCAGGACCGCGGCCGAGCCTAGCCGCTGACGCCGCGGCTCCTGGACTGAGTCAGCTCCGGCGCGATGCTCCCGACGATCCGCTCCAGATCATCGAGCGTCGCGAACTCGACGACGATCTTGCCCTTGCGCTGACCCAGCTCGACCCTGACCCTCGTGTCGAACACATCGGAAAGCCGGTCGGCCAGATCCTTGAGCGCGGGCGCGACGGGCGCCTTGCCGGCCCGCTTGCGATTAGCCGGCGTTGCGGGCGTGCCCGCGGCCCCGAGCGCCACGATCTCCTCGACGGCGCGCACCGACAGTCCCTCGGCGACGATGCGGTGGGCCAGGTGCTCCTGGGTCGCGGCATCCGGCACCGACAGCAGGGCCCGCGCGTGCCCGGCGCTCAGGACGCCGGCGGCGACTCGCTTCTGGACGGCCGCGGGCAGGTTCAGCAGCCGGATGGTGTTGGAGATGTGCGGCCGGGACCGGCCGATCTTGCGGGCCAGCTCGTCGTGGGTGGCCGAGAAGTCGTCCAGCAGCTGCTGGTAGGCGGCGGCCTCCTCGAGCGGGTTCAGCTGCTCCCGGTGCAGGTTCTCGATCAGCGCGTCCCGCAGCAGGTCGGTGTCCGAGGTCTCCCGGACAATGGCCGGAACCACGTCGAGCCCGGCGAGCTGGCAGGCGCGCCAGCGCCGCTCGCCCATGACGATCTCGTACCGGCCGGGCTCGACCCTGCGGACCACAACGGGCTGGAGCAGGCCCACGATCTTGATGGACTCGGCCAGCTCGGTCAGCAGATCCTCATCGAAGACCTGCCGGGGCTGCCGGGGGTTGGGCGTGACCGCGCCCACGGGAACTTCCTCGAAGTACGCGCCCGCCACCGAGGAGCCGAACTGCGCCTCCTGGTAGTCAGCGCCCGGAGGATAGACCGACCCCGGAGCCATGGAGGCCGGGGCCGTCGGGATCAGGGCCCCGAGCCCCTTGCCGAGCCCTCGCTTCGGTTGCGGCATCATCTCTCCTCGCGTTGCCCGCGCCACGCCATGTGCATGCCATCCTGCCAGCTACGCGGAATGCAGCAACCACCATCCCGGCTAGCTGGCCGCGAGCTGCCCGTTCCGGAACGCGACTTCCCTGGCCGCCTCGAGGTAGGCCTGGGCCCCGCTCGAGCCGGGATCGTAGGTCATGACCGACTGGCCGTAGCTGGGCGCCTCGGAGACCCGCACGCTGCGCGGGATGACCGATCGCAGGACCACATCGCCGAAGTGCTGCCGGACCTCGTCGGCGACCTGGGAGGCCAGCCGGGTCCGGCCGTCGTACATGGTCAGCAGGATCGTGGTGACGGCGACCTGCGGGTTGAGGTGGCTGCGCACCAGCTCGATGGTGCGCAGCA
>JBOHCO010000380.1:0-1698 GCA_050698895.1 Streptosporangiaceae bacterium | reverse complement strand
GCCGACGTGGCCATGTACGAGGCCAAGGCCAGGGGCGGCGGCGGGGTCTACCGGGTGTTCGACCAGGTCTCGATGGGAACCCGGTCGGCCGAGCGGCTCCAGATCGAGGCCGACCTGCGCAAGGGCCTCGAGCGGGGCGAGCTCGACGTGCATTACCAGCCGTTCTACTCCCTGGACGGAAAGCACATCGTGGGCGCGGAGGCGCTCGTGCGGTGGCGTCATCCCACCAACGGCCTGATCAGCCCGATGAGCTTCATCCCGATCGCCGAGGAGAGCGGGCTGATCCTGCCGATCGGCCGGTTCGTGCTGGAGCACGCCTGCCGCCAGATGCGCTCGGTCCGGGACCGCCTGGGCGTGGAACTGCCGGTCAGCGTCAACCTCTCGCCGCGCCAGTTCCAGGAGAGCGGCCTGCTGGCACAGGTGACCGCCGCCCTGGACGCGAGCGGCCTGCCGCCCGCGTCGCTGATGTTCGAGATCACCGAGTCCATGGTCATGGACGATCTGGCCGGCGCGCGGGACATCATGAAGAAGCTCTGCGGGCTCGGCGTGCGCCTGGCCATCGACGACTTCGGCACAGGCCACTCCTCGCTGGCCTACCTCAAGCAGTTTCCGGTGCACGAGGTGAAGGTGGACCGGGCCTTTGTCCGGGGCGTGGCCGAGAGCGGCGTCGATCTGGCCATCGTCCGGGCCGTCATCGAGATCGCCAACGCCATCGGCATATCCGCGGTCGCCGAGGGCGTCGAGACCCTGGCCCAGGTGACCGGGCTGCAGATGCTCGGGTGCCACATCGCGCAGGGCTACTTCTTCTCGCACCCGCTGCCGGCCAGCGAGTTCGACGAACTGCTCACGGTGCACTTCGCGGCCCGCCGGGCCCGCGGGCCGGCGTTGACCACGGCCCTGGGCGTCGCGAAAGCCGCAGGTCATTCGCGGCCCGCCTGACTGAGGCTCACGGTGGCCGCCATGCGACATGCGGCCGGGCGCCATTTGTTAATTCCCGTGGCTGGCCGGAGCTTTCCCGGCCGTCGGGGGGCTGGCTTACGGGATGGTCAGCACCGGGTACGGGGAGTGGTGCTGGAGCCGGGCCGGCACGGACCCGAGGACGTGATGGGCGGCGTGCCCGGAGCGGCCGACCACGATGAGCGGGTCGCGGCCGCGGCCTGCGTCGGCGGCCTGGCTGGCGGCGGCCAGGATGGCGTCGGCGGGCGCGCTCGGCAGCCGCTGGAAGGTGCAGCCGATCCCGGCGGCGCCGGCGATCTGCGTGGCTGCCTGCTCGATGGCCGTCGCCTCCTGGTCCCGCGTGGTGTCCATCTCGGCGCGGGCGAAGCCGGACAGGTCGCTGTCGACGATGACGTGGTCGGAGTAGACGACCAGCAGGGCGGCGGAGCGCGTCGCGGCCAGGTGCGCGGCCCAGGCGAGCGCGCGCCGGGCGGGCCCGGAATTGTCGAAGCCGATGACGATCGTGGTCGCCGTGAGCGGGTCAGGCGCGGGTTCCGCCGACGTCGCGGTGTACGGCCGGGTGGCGGTGACGGACTGCGCGCCGTCAGAGGATACTGATCCGGGCGATCCGGGCTGGGTGACGGCGGCCAGCGCGGTCCGCCGGGTGAGGTGAGCCGGCGGGGCGGCGTGGTGACTGGCGACCCGGGCGTCGCCGTTGGCGAGGGCGCGGGCCGGGCTGCCCGTGCCGGGCCGGGCCGGCGC
>JBOHCO010000379.1:0-2607 GCA_050698895.1 Streptosporangiaceae bacterium | reverse complement strand
CGCCCTGGCCGACCTGGTGACCGTCGGCCTGGACTCGCCGCGGACCGCCGGGGCGGCGCCCGGCACCGTCCTGGAGTCGGTCATCTTCGCCGCCTCCGCCGCCGACGTGCGCGCCGTCGTCGCCGGCGGCCGCGAGATCGTCCGCGACGGTCGCCACCTGCTGCTCCCCGACGTCCCTGCCGCCCTGGCCGCAGCGGTGCGCCGGGTGCTGCCCGCGCGCTGACAGCCCGGGCCAGCTAGGGTTGATGTAACTACAATATGTAGGTACTTTTGATTGATGGAAACCATCGGCCTCCGGGAACTCAACCAGAATCCTTCCAAGGCCGTGGCGCGGGTTCGCGCCGGGGCGTCGCTGATCGTGACCGACCGGGGCAAGCCAGTGCTGCGCATGATCCCAGCGGCCGAGCAGCCGAGCACCTTGCAGGGAATGATCATGGCCGGAGAGGCCAGGGCGCCCGCTGAGACGGGAATGCCGGACGTCCAGGCCGACTTGGCGCCAGAAGCGGACAGCGTCGCCGCTATCGTGATCGCTGACCGGGATCGAGAGCGGAATCGTTGATCTACCTGGACTCTTGTGCACTGATCAAGTTCATCAAGCAAGAGCCGGAGACCGATGCCTTGCGGACCTGGCGGCAGGGGTTGCCGGCCGACAGCGAACTGCTGACTAGCGAACTGTCGCAGCTGGAGATCACCCGCACGCTGCTCCGGGCTGAGGTGGATCACCAGCGGGTGCCGTTCTTCACGGGGCAGGCATTGCGCGGAATCTACGTCGTCGACCTGACGAGCATGGTGCTGGCCCGTGCGATGTCCTACCGCCTGAGCCGACTGGGATCCCTCGACTCGATCCACCTGGCCAGCGCCGACCCGTTCCGGGCGGACCTCACTGAGTTCGTCACCTACGACCATGAGCTGGCCCGAGCAGCATCTGACCTGGGATTTCCGGTCAGCTCTCCGGCATAATCGGTCAGCCTCCCGGCTGGCCCGAGCCGGTCAGGTACCGGCCCACCGCGGCGGCGGCGCGGACCGCGTCGCCGGTGGCCAGCAGGTCGAGCAGCGCGCCGCGCAGCACGGCCAGCGCCAGCGTCCGCTCGGCGGCGCCCTCGGCGCTGTCGCGGCGCGCCGCGGGCTGGGCCGCCGCCAGCACCGCCAGCCAGTCCGTGACGGTCGCGGCGGCGAAGCCGGCCCACGGGCCGTCCGGCTCGGTCAGGCTCCGGCCATAACCCTCCACCCACAGCCTCAACAGGCCGCGGTGGGCGTCGGCCGCCAGCCAGGCCCAGATCTCGGTGATCACCTCTGCGAGCCCCGCCCCCCGGACCTGGTCGAGCAGCTCCAGCTCGTCGGTGCGGGCCCGGGCCAGCAGGGCGCGGATCAGCTCGTCCTTACTGCCGAACAGGTACAGCAGCACCCGGGGGCTCGACCCGACGGCCCTGGCCAGCGGCCGCAGCGACAGCCCGGCCCAGCCGTGCTCGACGGTGTACCGGTAGGCCAGCTCCAGCAGCTCGGCCTGCCGGGCCGACCCGGCGGGCTCGGTTGCGCTCGGTCCGGTCATGGTGGTTACTATGGCACGACTGAAACACTCGTTTCAGTGGGTCGCTCACGGAGCGGAGACACGATGACCGGCGAGCAGATGACCGGCGAGCACAAGGTCCGCATCCGCCGGCTGGACCAGCCGGGTGACCTGGGCTGGGTGGTGATGGCCCACGGCGAGGTCTACGCGGCCGAGTTCGGCTGGGACCCCAGCTTCGAGGCGCTGGTGGCCCGCATTGTGGCCGACTACGCCGGCGACCACGATCCGCGGCGCGAGGCGGCCTGGATCGCCGAGGTCGACGGCCAGCGAGCGGGCTGCGTCTTCTGCGTTGCGGGCGAGGCCGATACCGCCCAGCTGCGCATCCTGCTGGTGCACCCCGACGCCAGGGGCCACGGCCTCGGCCAGGACCTGGTCGAGACCTGCCTGGAGTTCGCCCGGCAGGCCGGGTACGCGCGCATGCGGCTGTGGACCAACGACGTGCTGGCCGCGGCGCGGCGCATCTACCTCTCCCGCGGCTTCGCGCTGGCCGAGGAGGCGCCGCACCACAGCTTCGGCGTCGACCTGGTCGGCCAGGTCTACGAGGCCGACCTGTAGCTGCCCTGGGCGGCGGGCTCGGCGGAGGGGTCCTCGGGGTCGGCGACGTACTCATCCGGGCTGGTCTCGTCGGCCCCCTCGCGCAGCTTGAGCGTCCGGAACACCCAGGTCAGCAGCACGGCCACGACCACGTTGAGCACGAACGCCGTGACCGCGATGTAGGCGGTGTGACCGAGGCCGGGCACGATCGCCGTGGACCCGCCGAAGTGGGTGCCAGGCTCGCCGGCCACCGGCTGGTTGTAGGCCACGATCGTGCCCCACACCATCGCCGCCGCCCAGCCGACCAGCAGTGCCCACCGGTGGAACCACCGCGTGTACAGCCCGGCCACGATCGACGGGAAGGTCTGCAGGATCCAGCTGCCGCCCAGCAGCTGGAGGTTGATGGAGAAGGTCTTGCTCAGCGCCAGCACGAACACCAGCGCGCCCGCCTTGACGATCAGCGAGGCCAGCTGCGCCACCCTGGTCTCGTGCGCCGGGCTGGCGTC
>JBOHCO010000378.1:0-6468 GCA_050698895.1 Streptosporangiaceae bacterium | reverse complement strand
GTTCCGGTCCATCGACCCGGCCTGCAACCCTTACCTGGCCTTCGCGGTCATCCTGAGCGCCGGCCTGAAGGGCATCGAGGAGGACTACGAGCTGCCGCCCGGCGCCGAGGACGACGTCTGGGCGCTGTCCACGGCCGAGCGCCGGGCGCTGGGCATCGACCCGCTGCCGCAGAGCCTGTCCGACGCGATCAACGTCATGCAGGGCAGCGAGCTGGTCGCCGAGGCCCTGGGGGAGCAGGTCTTCGACTTCTTCCTGCGCAACAAGCGCGAGGAGTGGCAGGAGTACCGGCGCCAGGTGACCGAGTTCGAGCTGGACCGCTACCTGCCCGTGCTGTAATCCGCCCGTGCTGTAATCCAGGGGTGAACCCCCTGCTGCTGCTGGCCGGCCGCGCCGCCGACCGGGCCCTGGGCCTGCCCGGCCCGGCCGAGCCCTACCAGGTCCGCAAGGACGTCGGCGTGCCGATGCCCGACGGCGTCGTGCTGCTCGGCGACCACTACCGCCCCGTGAACGGCCGCGCCGGGACGGACGGCCCGCTGCCGGTCGTGCTGGTCCGCTCGCCCTACGGCCGGTCCGGGCCGGTCGGCTTCGTGTTCGCCGCGCCGATGGCCCGGCGCGGATTCCAGGTGTTCATCCAGAGCGTGCGGGGCACGTTCGGCTCGGGCGGCCTGTTCCGGCCGTTCCTGCCCGAGCGCGAGGACGGCCTGGCCACGGTGGCCTGGCTGCGCGAGCAGCCCTGGTGCGACGGCCAGGTGGCGATGACCGGCGGCAGCTACCTGGGCCACACCCAGTGGGCCGTCGCGCCGTACGCCGACCCGCCGCTGCGCTCGGTCTCGCTCAACATCACCACCGGCGCCTTCTCGGCCGCCTTCTACCAGCACGGCGCGCCGAACCTGCTCAACGCCCTGGGCTGGACCGGGCTGATCGGCCGGCAGGAGCGCGGCCTGGCCGCATTCGCCGCCGAGCCGCTCCAGCGGGCCCGGATGAGGCGCGCGCTGCGCCAGGTCCCGCTGCAGGCCGCCGACCTGACCGCGGCGGGCGCGCCGGTGGCCTACTGGCGGGACTTCGTCCAGCACGGCCAGCCCGGCGACGACTTCTGGGCCGGCATCGACCACGACGCCGACCTGGCCGCCCTGCCGCCGGTCAGCATGGTGACCGGCTGGTGGGACCTGTTCCTGCCCGGCCAGCTGCGGGACTACGCGGCCATCCGGGCGGCCGGGGTGCCGGCCCGCCTGACCATCGGGCCCTGGCTGCACGGCGAGCCCGCCGAGCTGCGCGCGATGACCCAGCAGGACATCGCCTGGCTGGACCACCACCTGCGCGGCGGCCCGGCGCCGTCGGGCCCGCCGGTCCGCGTCTACCTGCAGGGCGCCGGCCGGTGGCTGGAGCTGGCCGACTGGCCGCCACCCGGCCGCACCGACTCGGCCTGGTACCTGCACGCGGGCGGCGAGCTGAGCCCCGACCCCGCGCGGGGGGACGGCGGCCCCGACACGTTCGTCTACGACCCGGCCGACCCGACGCCGTCCGCCGGCGGCCCGCTGCTGTTCCCGCCCGGCAAGCAGGTCGACAACGCGGCCATCGAGGCCCGGCCCGACGTGCTGGCCTACACCAGCGAGCCGCTGCCGGCCACCATGGACCTGGCCGGGCCGGTCAGCGCCCGGATCTTCGTGCGGACCGGGCGCCGGCACGCGGACGTGTTCGTGCGGGTGTGCGACGTGGACCCCGGCGGCGTCTCGCGCAACGTGACCGACGGCATCCGGCGCCTGGCCCCCGAGACCGTCCCGGCCGCCGACGTCGAGGCCGGGGCGGACGGGGTCCTGGCCGTCCAGGTGGAGCTGGCCCCGACCGCCTACCGGCTGCCGGCCGGGCACCGGATCCGGCTTCAGGTCAGCGCCGGGGCGTTCCCCCGCTACGCGCGCAACTTCGGCACCGGCGAGCCGTTCGGCACCGCCACCAGGGCCGTGCGCGGCCGGGTCGACGTCTACCACGACGCCGCTCATCCCGCCCGCCTGGTCCTGCCGGTGCTGCCCGCCCACGACGCCTGATAACAGCAAGAAGCGGGCGCCCGCCTCCAGGGTCAGCGCAGCCAGCCGGGCAGGTCGCCCAGCCGGGGCGGGCCGTAGCCGGACACGATGGCCTCCAGGTCGTCCTCCAGCGCGGCCAGCCGCGGCGCCCCGATCCGGCCCGCCAGGTCCCCCCGGATCCGCTCGAAGATCTCCGCGCTGCGGGCCAGCATCTCCGTGCCGCGGGCCGTGCGGACCAGGAGCTGGGCCCGCCGGTCGGCCGGGTCTTCCCGGCGGGCCAGGTAGCCGAGCTGCTCCAGGCTGGCGGCCGTCTTGGCCGCGGCCTGCTTGCTCACCCCCAGCCGCCGGCCCAGCTCGCTGATCGTGGCCCCGTCCGGGCCGAGCGCCTGGAGCGCGAAGCCGTGGATCGGCCGCGCGTCCGGGTGGCCCTGGCGGGCCAGGCCGGCGTGCAGGTCGTCGATGAGCGCCCGGAACGAGCCCGCGAGCAGCAACGGCAGCTCGAAGCCGTATCGGTCCCTGGTCATGGGGACATGGTGGCCGGCCGGGCCGGAGAACGACAACCCGGTGTACTATTAAGACAACGAGGTTGTCTAGCTGGCCGGGAGGCCCGCATGTCCGTTACCCAGTCCGCTAACCAGTCCGCTACCCCCGTCCGCTCGGCCCAGGTCCGGCGCACGGAGACCCCCAACGCCGTCATGACCACCTTCGCCTCGCCCACCCAGGGGGCCAGCCAGGGGCTGAGCCTGTGGCAGGTGGACATGCGGGCCGGCCAGCGCGGGCCCGAGCACGTCTTCGACTCCGAGCAGGTCTGGCACGTGCAGGAGGGCGAGGCCCAGCTCACCGTCGACGGCCAGGCCGTGACGCTGGCCGCGGGGGACTCGCTGGTCCTGCCCGCCGGGGCCGCCCGTCAGGTCAGCGCCGCGACTGCGGTCCGCATCGTGGTCTGCGGCCACGGCAGCGCCGTCGTCACCGTCCCCGGTGAGGCGCAGTCCCGCGGCACGCCGCCCTGGATAGGCTGAGCCGATGAGCCTGGAAGAGACGCTGAACAAGATCGTCGAGCTTGGCCGTGAGGAACTGCACATCGTGCGCAAGCGGGCCGAGGAGCGCACCCCGGCCCGCGAGCACGGGCACGACTTCCACGAGATGCAGAACGCCGCCGACCGCCTGGACCACTACGCGCACCAGCTGCGGCGGCTGCACGACAACGAGTTCGGCGACGGCTGGCGGCAGGAGAGCGCCAGCGACCAGCGCTGACCGCCCGCCGGCCGCCCCCTACTGGGGACCACCATGATCACGGAAAGCGGTCCGCGATAGTCGCTGACCGATTTCCGTGATTCATGGGCCCGCGCCTTCCGGCCGACCGCAGCACGCGATCTGGCTGCCCGTAACGCCAGCCGGGCCAGGCCAGGTTGATGGCACACATGGACAGCGACGCCGGAGCGGCACCGGGGCCCATCGATGCTGTGCCGGGAGTAAGCCCGGACGACCGAGGCCGTTTGCTATCGGGTGAAAATGATCTTTATGTGACGGAACTCCACGAACCGGTGCGGGTAGCCGTCGCCGGCGCCGTTCTGGCTGTCGTCGCCCGCGGCGGCGATCCGGCGCAGCACGTTCATGCCCTTCACGACTACGCCGAACGGGGTGTAGTCGGGCGCCAGCTTGGTGTTCTTCCAGACGAAGAAGAACTGGCTGCCGTTGGTGTCCGGGCCCGCGTTGGCCATGGCCACGGTGCCCGCCGGGTAGGTGGCGCCGGCCAGGTTCTCGTCGTTGAACTTGTAGCCGGGGCCGCCCGAGCCGGTGCCGGTCGGGTCACCGCACTGGAGCACGAAGATGCCCTGGGTGGTGAGCCGGTGGCAGTGGGTCTGGTTGAAGTAGGCCCGCTGGGCCAGGAACCGGAACGAGAACGTGGTGCACGGCGCCTGGGCCGTGAGCGCCCGGACCTCGATGACGCCCTGGGTGGTGACCATCTTGGCGATGTAGGGCCGGGCCGCCTTCCTGGCGGTGAAGTCGGGCAGGCCCTTGAACCGGTCGAACGGGATCGCCTTGACGAAGCCGCAGCCCGCGGCCCGCGCGTCGCCCGCGTGTCTGGGCTCGAGTGTGGTCCGGGTCGCCGTTGGGCGGGTCGCTGTGGTCCGGGTCGCGGCCGTGCCGGCCGACGCCGCGGTGACCGTGGCCGCGCTGGCCAGCCCGAGGGTGAGGGTGGCGGCGGCAATGGCGAGAAGCGGTCGCTTGCGCATGAATCTGGCCTTTCCGGTCGGGGGTTACCGGGCGCACCCTAAACCACCCCGCCGTCGGCCCGGAATGGCCGCGACCGCTAGATCACTGTTCGGCGACGGCCAGCCGGCGGAAGCCCGACACGGTCGGGCTGGTCGCGCCCCGGATGACGACGTTCTGTAGTCTCATCGTTACTAGTAGGCAACGCTGGGGGGCGTGCGGCGCGTCGTCGCGCGGGCGGTCTGCCAGCCCAGGGGGATCATCATGCGTCGTTACGTCGTTATCGCCGCCGGGCTGGCGGCCGTCGCCGTCGCCGGCTGCGGCTCCAGCAGCAGTTCCAGCCCGGCCGCGTCGTCCACTGGCACCCGCTCGACGGGCGTCTCGACCACGGGTGCCATCACGGTGTTCGCGGCCGCCTCGCTGCAGGGCACCTTCACGCAGCTCGGCAGGCAGTTCGAGGCCGCCCATCCGGGGTCCAGGGTGACGTTCAGCTTCGGGCCCAGCTCGGGCCTGGCCACCCAGATCATGAACGGCGCGCCCGCTGACGTGTTCGCCTCGGCCGCCGTGGCGAACATGAACCAGGTGGTCAAGGCCGGTGACGCCAAGGGCCCGAGCGACTTCGCCAGGAACAAGATGGAGGTCGCCGTGCCGCCCGACAATCCCGGGCACGTCTCCTCGGTCAGTAACCTGGCCAAGTCCTCGGTCAAGGTCGCCGTCTGCCAGCCCCAGGTGCCCTGCGGGGTGGTGGCCAAGGAGGTGTTCAAGAACGCCAGCATCTCCGTCAGCCCGGTGACCCAGGAGACCGACGTGAAGTCGGTGCTGACCAAGGTCGAGCTGGGCGACGTCGACGCGGGCATGGTCTACGTGACCGACGTCAAGGCGGCGGGCAGCAAGGTCAAGGGGGTCAAGATCCCGTCCGGCGACAACGCCACCACCACGTACCCCATCGCCACCATCAGCAAGAGCAGTCACGCCTCGACCGCGCGGGCGTTCGTGAACTACGTGCTGTCTCCGACGGGCCAGAGGGTGCTCAAGGCGGCCGGGTTCGAGAGCCCCTGAGCCTGAGCGTGCGGGCGCGGCGCAGGCGGGCCGCCGCGCCCCGTGGCGCAGCCTCGGCCCGGCCCTGGCCAGCGCCGACGCCACCCAGGCGCTCGAGCTGTCGCTGTGGACCGCGACCGCGGCCACGGCCATCTCCCTGGTCATCGGCGTGCCGCTGGCCTGGCTGCTGGCCCGGACCCGGTTCCCCGGCCAGCGGCTGCTGCGCGCCCTGGTCACCCTGCCGCTGGTGCTGCCGCCCGTGGTCGGCGGCGTCGCCCTGCTGCTCGCCTTCGGCCCGACCGGGTTCCTGGGCCGGTACCTGAGCTCCTGGTTCGGGGTGACGATCCCGTTCACCCCGGCCGCCGTGGTCATGGCCGAGACCTTCGTGGCCATGCCGTTCCTGATCATCACGGTGGAGGGGGCGCTGCGCTCGGCCGACCGGGGGTTCGAGGAGGCCGCCGCGACGCTGGGCGCGCGCCGGATGACGGTGTTCCGGCGGGTCACCGTGCCCCTGGTCACCCCCTCGCTGGGCGCCGGCGCGGTGCTGTGCTGGGCCCGCGCGCTGGGCGAGTTCGGGGCCACCATCACCTTCGCCGGCAGCTTCCCCGGCCGCACTGAGACCATGCCCATCGCTGTTTACTACGCCCTGGAGACCGATCCCGACGCGGCCATCGCGCTCAGCCTGGTGCTGCTGGTGGTCAGCATCGTGGTGCTGGTGTCGCTGCGGGACCGGTGGCTGCGGGGCGGCTCGGCCGGGTGATGGACGCCGGGCGCGCGGGGCTGATCGTGGACGCCGAGGTCAGCCGGGGCAGCTTCACGCTCCGGGTGGCGTTCACCGCGGCCCCCGGCCAGGTCCTCGGCGTGCTCGGGCCGAACGGCGCCGGGAAGTCCACCCTGCTGCACGCGCTGGCCGGCCTCACCCCGGTGGCCAGCGGCCGCATCGAGCTGGCCGGGCAGGTCATCGACGACGCCGGCGCCGGCACGTTCGTGGAGGCGGCCGGCCGGCCCGTCGGCTTCGTGTTCCAGGACTACCGGCTGTTCCCGCACCTGACCGTGGCGCAGAACGTGGCCTTCGGGCCGCGCGCCCGCGGCGCCGGGCGCCAGCAGGCGGCCAGCGTCGCCGGCCACTGGCTCGGCCGGATCGGCCTCGACGGCCTGGCCGGCCGCAAGCCCGGCCAGCTCTCCGGCGGCCAG
>JBOHCO010000377.1:0-4438 GCA_050698895.1 Streptosporangiaceae bacterium | reverse complement strand
CGTCGGTGGTGCCCACTGATCTGACGGCGCCCACTGATCTGACGGCGCCCACTGATCTGACGGCGCCCACTGATCTGACGGCGCCCACTGGGGCTGCGGTGCCCACTGGGGCTGCGGTGCCGGGTGGGCAGGCGGTGGTGCCGGGTGGGCCGACGCGGGCGGGACGGGACGTGCGGGCTGGGGGGTGAGCCACTCCCAGCCGCCCGTGCTGGCCTCAGGCCGCGGCGCTTCCGGGGCGGGCGCCTGGCCGATCGCGGGCTGCTGCCCGGTCTCCCATTCGTCACCTGGCCCCGTCGCCCAGCCCGGCTCCGGCGGCGGCGCGATACCAGTCATCCGTCCCCGTTCGTCGTGTCTACGGCCAACGCTAGCCGGTCCGGCGGGAATTGCGGTTGGAGAACCTGTTCCGCGACGCACCGGGCCAGTAGTGTTCGCGCCATAGAATTGGCACTCTAGACACGGGAGTGCCAGGGAGGTGGCAGCGTGCTCGACGACAGGAAGCTTGCGGTCCTGCGCGCCATCGTGGAGGACTATGTCTCCACGAATGAGCCCGTGGGGTCCAAGAACCTGGTGGACCGCCACAACCTGGACGTCTCCCCGGCCACGATCCGCAACGACATGGCCGTCCTCGAGGAGCAGGGCTTCATCGTCCAGCCGCACACCAGCGCGGGCCGGGTTCCCACCGACAAGGGCTACCGGCTGTTCGTGGACCGGCTGTCGGGCGTCAAGCCGTTCACCGTCGCCGAGCGCCGGGCCATCGAGACGTTCCTGACCGGCGCCTACGACCTCGACGACGTGGTCATGCGGACGGTCCGCCTGCTGGCTCAGCTGACCCGCCAGGTGGCCATGGTCCAGTACCCGTCGCTGACCCGGTCCGCGGTGCGGCACATCGAGCTGGTCCCGCTGACCGACCAGCGGCTGCTGCTGGTGGTGATCACCGACACCGGCCGGGTCGAGCAGCGAGCGGTGGACCTGCCCGGCCCGGCGGGCGAGGACTCGGTCACCCATCTGCGCGCGGTGCTAAACGCATGTCTCGACGGGCGCAGGTTCGCCGAGGTAGCGTCGGTCGTCGCCGATCTGCCCGAGCGCGTCGAGATTCGCGAGCGGCCCAACGCGGCGGCGGTGTTCTCGGTGATCCTGGAGACGCTGGCTGAGCGGCATGAGGAGCGCGTGGTGGTCGGAGGCGCGGCCAATCTCGCCTCGGCTGACTTCTCCAAGGGACTGCATGAGGTGCTGGAGGCGTTGGAGGAACAAGTAGTCCTGATGCGCCTGCTGGGCGAGTCAGCAGATCAGGCTCTGGTCACAGTGCGGATCGGGGCCGAGAACCAGGTGGAAGGGCTGCGGAGCGCCTCGATGGTGGCCACCGGCTACGGTTCAGGTGACCAGGCGCTGGCCCGGCTCGGAGTGCTGGGTCCGACACGAATGGACTACCCGACGGCGATGGGAGCAGTGCGCGCGGTGGCACGTTATGTAGGCCAGATCCTGGCTGGGGCGTAGGGATGCCGGTGGTGAACGACTACTACGGCCTGCTTGGCGTGCGCCGGGACGCGGACGCCGACGAGATCAAGAAGGCCTACCGGCGGCTCGCCCGCGAGCTGCACCCCGACGTCAACCCGGATCCGCAGACCCAGGAGCGGTTCAAGGAGATCACCCAGGCTTACGAGGTGCTCTCCGACCCGGAGAAGCGCCAGATGTACGACCTGGGCGCGGATCCGTTCGCGCCGGGCGGCGCAGCGGGCGCCGGGGGCTTCGGCGCGGCCGGGTTCCCGTTCAGCGACATCATGGACGCGTTCTTCGGCGGCGGCGCGGGGCCGCGGGGGCCGCGCAGCCGGGCCCGGCGCGGCCGCAACGCCACCATCCGGGTCGAGCTGGACCTGTCCGAGTGCGCGTTCGGCACCACCAGGGACCTGGTCGTGGACACCGCCGTGGTCTGCCCGACCTGCTCGGGTGAGGGCACGGCGCCGGGGACCCACCCGACCACCTGCGAGGTCTGCAACGGCCGCGGCGAGGTCAGCCAGGTCACCCGGTCGTTCCTGGGCCAGGTCATGACGTCCCGGCCGTGCCCGGGCTGCGGCGGCTACGGCACGGTGATCCGCCGGCCCTGCCCGGAGTGCGACGCCGACGGCCGGGTCAGGACCCGCCGCACGATCAAGGTGCGGATCCCGGCCGGCGTCGAGGACGGCACGCACATCCAGCTCGCGGGCGAGGGCGAGACGGGCCCCGGCGGCGGCCCGCCCGGCGACCTGTTCCTGGAGATCGTCCAGCGGCCCCACGACATCTTCGAGCGCACGGGCGACGACCTGCACTGCACGGTGACGATCCCCATGGTGGCCGCGGCGCTGGGCGCCACGCTTCAGGTGGAGACGCTCGACGGGCCCGCCGACCTGGACCTCCGGCCGGGTACGCAATCCGGGCAGTCGATCCCGCTGTACGGGCAGGGCACCGCGCACCTGAACGCCTCCGGCCGTGGTGACCTGGTCATCCACGTGACCGTGGAGACGCCGATGAAGCTCGAGCCGGACCAGGAGAACCTGATGCGCGAGCTGGCCAAGCTGCGCGGCGAGGAGGCTCCGCCGGGCAAGTTCGCGCCCGGTCAGCAGGGCTTCTTCTCCCGCCTGCGGGACGCGTTCAACGGACGCTGACGGCCGGATGGGGGGCTGAGCTGAGACCGCCCGTCTTCCTGGCCGACCCGGCCGAGCTGGCCCGCGACACGGTCGTGCTCACCGGGGCCGAGGGCCGGCACGCGGCGACCGTCCGCCGGCTCGCGCCCGGCGAGCGGCTGGACCTCACCGACGGGGCCGGGACGCTGGCCGAGGGCCGGGTGACCGCGGTCCGGCCGGGCACCGTGGAGCTGGCCGTGCTGGCCCGCCGCGTCGAGCCCGCGCCCGAGCCGCGGCTGGTCGTGATCCAGGCCATCCCCAAGGGCGAGCGGGGCGAGCTGGCCGTCGAGACGATGACCGAGGTGGGCGTGGACGTCATCGTGCCCTGGGCGGCCGAGCGC
This sequence comes from Streptosporangiaceae bacterium, assembly GCA_050698895.1. Taxonomy (GTDB): domain Bacteria; phylum Actinomycetota; class Actinomycetes; order Streptosporangiales; family Streptosporangiaceae; genus DASUBV01. The sequence continues at coordinate 1,440 of JBOHCO010000377.1, read as the reverse complement.
TGCGTGGCCGTCTGGCGCGGGGAGCGGGCGGACAAGGGCGCGGCCCGCTGGCGGTCCGCGGCGGTGGCGGCGGCCAAGCAGTCCCGCCGGGCCTGGTTCCCCGAGATCACCCCGCTGGCGTCGACGGCGGCCGTGGCCGACCGGGTTCGCGCGGCGCGGCTGGCCCTGCTGCTCGACCCCGAGGCACAAGATCCGCTGGCCAGGCTGGCTGACTCAGCCGACCCGGCCGGGCCGGTCGCCCAGGACGGACCGGACGGCCCGGGCGGCGAGGTCGTGCTCATCGTCGGGCCGGAGGGCGGGGTCGCGTCGGCCGAGGCCGAGCTGCTGGCCCGGTGCGGGGCGATCGGCGCGCGGCTGGGGCCGACCGTCCTGCGCGCCTCTACGGCCGGCGCGGTAGCGGCCGCGCTGCTGCTCAGCGCGTCGGGCCGCTGGACGTAAGACCGCTAGGCGCCTAGTGCTGGTCGGGCCACAGTGGTGACAGGACCCGTTGGGCCCAGTCATCGGGCAGGTCTGAGGTGGCGATGTAGCGCGCGTAGAACGAGCCGATGAGCATGCTGGCGATCGCTTCCGGGTCCGTCGATGGCGGCAGCTCGCCGGCCTTGATGCCGTCGGAGAGCGCCTGGCGCAGCAGCGCGCGGCGGGGGCCGGCCAGGCGGGCGCGGAAGGCCTGGAGCAGTTCGGGATGCCGGTGCTCTTCCGCCAGGAGCGTGCCGACCAGCGCCATCGCATCCCTGCGCAGGAGGTTGTGGTGAAAGTTCTCCAGCATTGCCAGGGCGCGCGCCCGGGGCGGCCCGGCCGCGGCGGGGATCTCAGCGATCCGAAGCGAGCCGATCACCGCCCGGGCCAGCGCGGCCTTGCTGCCGAACCGGCGCCGCACGCTCGGCACGCTGACGCCCGCAGCGCCATGGTGACGGCCGGGGTGACCTTCACCCCGATCGTCAGCTATCCCATCGACTGGGCGATCTGATCACCCACCCGCCGCGGCGTCCCGGCAGGCAGGTACTAGTACGACTCCCCGTTCCGGCCGGAGGGCAGCGTGTACCGCCCGGCCCGGCCGGAGCTGGTGATGACCAGGTCGGGTCGGCCCAGGCCCAGCATGCGCTGCACCACCTTGCGGGTCGACTTGCGGGTCGACTTGCGGGTCGGCGAGGACGACGGACACGGCCCGGTGGACGAGCCGGCGGGCCCGACGGTCTGCCCGGCAGCGCTGTTCCCTGGCGCCACCGCGGTGGCACTCGAGCCGGGCGCGCCGGGGCTGACTGACCCGCTCGAGCCAGGGTCGGTCGAGTCCGGGCTGCTGGCCTCGGCGCCCGGCGTGCCCGTGGCGCCCGAGATGGGCTCGCTCGGCGAGATGCCGCTGGCGCTGGGCGACGGGCTGGTCGAGGTCGGCTGCGGGCTGGTCGACGTCGGGCCCGGCGAGGTGCTGGTGCTGATCGGCGA
>JBOHCO010000376.1:0-2017 GCA_050698895.1 Streptosporangiaceae bacterium | reverse complement strand
GGACGGGCCGCCCACCTTCGGGCTCTCAACACAGCTCGACTATGAGCTGGAGGTCGGTTGCTTCATCGGGCCCGGCAATGCCCTTGCCGTGCCGATCCCGATCGCCGAGGCGGAGTCGCACATCTTCGGGCTCTGCCTGGTCAACGACTGGTCGGCCCGCGACATCCAGCGCTGGGAGTCGGCCCCGCTCGGACCGTTCCTGGCCAAGTCGTTCGGCACCACGATCTCGCCGTGGATCCTGCCGCTGGCCGCGCTGGAGCACGCCCGGCTGCGGCCGCCGTCGCGGGACACCCGGCTGGCCGATTACCTCACCGAGTCACAGGACTGGGGCCTGGACATCGACTTCGAGGTGCTGATCAACGAGCAGCCGGTGGCCCGGCCGCCGTACGGGCTGACGCACTGGAGCCCGGCGCAGATGCTCGCGCACCTGACCAGCAACGGCGCGGCGCTGCGCACCGGCGACCTGTTCGCCTCCGGCACGGTCAGCGGCCCGGAGCGGGAGCACCGCGGCTCCCTGCTCGAGCTGACCTGGAACGGCACCGAGCCGATCACGCTCCCGGACGGGTCCAAGCGGGCCTGGCTGGCTGACAGCGACGAGGTCACCATCACCGCCACGGCGGCGGGCCCGGACGGCACCCGGATCGGGCTGGGCGAGGCCAGGGGCCAGATCCTGCCCGCCATCCAGGAGTTCGTCGTCTAGGCCGCTGACGGCGGCTCGCCCGGGCCGGCTGGCCGCAGTTCAGCCGGCCCGTTTCGTGGTTGGATGTCCCGTGCAGTAGGCAGCGTGCAGGACTGCGCAAAGGGGGACACGAGGGGGAGGAATGACCACAGGCGGCGGCCCGACGGTCCGCAGGCGGCAGCTCATGGCGGAGCTGCGGCGGCTGCGCGAGGCGACCAGGCTCACCCAGGACGAGGTCGCCAGCCAGCTGGACTGGCACCCGACCAAGGTCATGCGCATCGAGACCGGCCGTACCGCGCCGCACCCCAACGACGTGCGGGTCATGCTCGACCTCTACGGCGTGACCGACGCCGACGCCGTCGTGGGCCTGATCAAGCTGGCCAAGGACGCCCGGCAGCGCGGCTGGTGGTACTCCTACCGCGACGTGCTGCTGAACCGGTACGAGTTCTTCATCGGCCTGGAGTCCGAGGCGGCCTCGATCCGGGACTTCGAGCTGGCCATGATCCCCGGCCTGCTGCAGACCCAGGATTACGCGCGGGCGCTGATCCGCGGGCTGATGACCTTCGACGCGGCCGAGATCGAGCGCCGCGTCGAGGTGCGGATGACCCGCCAGGAACTGCTGGCCCAGCCGGACCGGCCGGAGCTGTGGGCGATCCTGGACGAGGCCGCGGTCCGCCGCGTGGTGGGCGGGCGGGCCATCATGCGGGCCCAGCTGCTGCACCTGGCCCACAGCTCCGAGGACGGCCAGACCACGATCCAGGTCGTGCCCTACGGCGCGGGCCCGCATCCGGGCCTGGCCGGGCCGTTCATCGTGGTCGGGTTCGCCGAGCCGGCCGAGCCCGAGGTGGTCTACATGGAGACCGTGGGCGGGAACCTCTATGTGGATAAGCCGGAGGAAGTCAGCTTGTATACCACCGCCTTTGATCAGCTCCGCGCGGTTGCCCTTAGCCCAGCTCAGACGAGGGATATGCTGCACTCACTAGCCGGGGAGCTGGGCTGAGGGGCGGAAAGAGGGGACAGGATGATGCACGGGATGCACGAGATGAGCAGCCTGGACCTGTCCCGTTTGGCATGGCGCACGAGCAGCTACAGCGGCGCCAACGGCAGCTGCGTAGAGGTCGCACCGGCGCGGGACGCGGCCCGGCGCGACCGGGCCGGACACGGCCTGATCGCGGTGCGGGACTCCAAGAACCGGAGCGGCCCCGCGCTGGTGTTGACCGCCAGCCAGTGGCGCGCGTTCGCGGCCGGGATCAGGGACGGCTCGCTCAAGGTGACCTAGCCGCCGGCCGAGCCCGGCCGCCGGCGGAGCCCGGCGGGGCCTACGGGACCGCGCCGCCC